>JAEZQN010000322.1 GCA_023441145.1 Bacillota bacterium | reverse complement strand
TTACTGGTGTCTGCAAGAACTCAGAGGAGTTCTTCCAGTACAATGGCCATCAGTATAGTGCAAAGAAGGTTCGTAATAGAAAACGTGGCGCCAAAGGGCAAAAAGCCACATTGAATTAAGATGGCATTGCCATCCCCTTAACATCCTTGAAAATCACTTGGAAAAGTCTGATTCTAACATCCCTGGGAGAGGCACACTTGCGCTTGGATGAACATCGTAATGGTACTAGGGGCAGATGGTGAGATAAAGCTATAGTAGAATACTCTACGCTATAAAGACTCAGGGAGGGAAGACCATGATATAACAGATATATCTGGTCATCCCTCCCTAAGTCCTTATTGGAAATGTAGGCATCGCCATCCTATTAAAGAATTTCTTCCTTAGCTTTCTCCAATACTTCTATCACATTGTCACACCATTGATCAAATTCCAGATCCTCAACCTGACATTCCTTATGAGTCATCACATAGTTAATGGTTTCTTTTATCCCTTGATCAAATCGCTTTGTTGCAACATACTCCGGCACCATACGTTTTAATTTACTATTATCAAACACGACTGAATTAGCCTTGTCCCCAATTAAGCTTCCTTCAAAATCATACTTACTGCAATGACTTAGGAAGGAGGAAGATACATAGTATGCCTTAAGTGGTACCTGAAGGGAAGAGGCAATCGCTGTGTAAATCTGATTCCAGGTTAAGGTCTCATCACTTGTAATATGTACTGTTTCTCCCATGGCATGTAAATTACCCATTAATCCCACAAACCCTTTTGCAAAGTCACTGTTGTGAGTCATGGTCCAAAGAGAGGTTCCATCTCCATGTATTATAACTGGTTTTCCTTCCAGCATACGTTTTATAACCTGCCAGCTTCCGTGGTTCCCATGAACACCGAGAGGGATGGAACGTTCATCATAGGTATGGCTAGGTCTTACAATAGTGATAGGAAATCCATTTTCTCTATATTGATTCATTAAATATTCTTCACACGCAATTTTATTTCTCGAATATTCCCAATATGGATTCGCCAAAGTAGTTCCCTCTGTAATTCGGTAATCACTTAGCGGTTTCTGATAAGCGGATGCAGAACTAATAAACATGAATTGTTTAGTCTTTCCAGAAAATAAGCGATAATCCCTCTCCAGGTGATTAGGGGTAAATGCAATAAAATCTGCCACCACATCAAACTCCATATCTTTCAGTGCTTTTAGAACATCTTCCTCTTGGTTAATGTCCATATGTAGCTCCTTCACACTAGGATTATTTGAAAATATAGTATTGCGATTACCACGATTTATTAAATAAATCTCCCATCCCTTCTCTACGGCAAGCTTAGTGACTGCTGTACTTATGGTTCCAGTCCCCCCAACAAATAATGCTCTCATACGATTCATCCTTTCTATAGTTAGTAACATTCCCTTGTTCTATTTTACCATAAACTGCATACTATGGCATTAAACCTAACACTTTTGCTCACTCTCAACCACTATTTACGCAGAAAAAAATAGTTCCCAAAAGGAACTATTTATGAAAAGGAGAAAGTGTATGAAAACGATTTTCATAATATCGTTAAATGCATTCTTGTTTATAGGTTTATAATAACACTAGAATCTTAAGAGTTTAAGGCCAAATTGTAAACATTCTCTGAACATTTCATAAATTTCAATCAATTTCCTTTTTTAAGGAGCAGTTACTGCCGTTAGCATCTATTTTTTTACCTCTTATTATCAAAAATTAACCTCTTAGCTGAAAACTATTTACATTATTTCATAATCGGCGATAATAAAACCATGGAGGTGAAAAAATGAAGGTACGAATCGAGATTGAGACAGACCTAGCAGATACTGAGGTAATCGTACGATGTAATAAAATCGACGAGCAGATCTTACAATTACAAAAGGTACTAACTGAAATGAAGAATGCTAGCAAACAGTTGACCTTTTATAAAAATGATACAGAATACTACTTACCTTTAACCAAAGTCTTATTTTTTGATACGGAATCTGGTAGTATTAGTGCACATACTGCCAATGAAGTCTATCAGGTAAAGTATAAGCTGTATGAATTGGAAGAGCTGTTACCCGGCTACTTTATGAGGGTATCGAAATCTACGATTTTAAATACATATCAGGTATACTCCATTACAAAAAACATAACTGCAGCTAGCACTGTGACTTTTGAAAAAAGTCATAAGCAAGTCTACGTTTCAAGAAACTTTTATAAGTCATTAAAATTAAGATTAGAGGAAAAGAGGTTAAAATAATGAAAAGAAGTAATATATTTTGGGGATTATTTTTAATCCTTGGAGCAGCCTTTATTATCATTAGTCAGTTAGGTATCTTTGCAGAAGTTAGTGTATTAAAAGTTATTTTTACTGTATTATTATCTGGTATCGCTATCGCAGGTTTATTACACTTAGAATTCTTTATGATGCTGTTTCCAGTTGCAATTATTCTAATACTGTTTGATAAGGAATTAAACATTACCAATTTAACGCCTTGGCCTATATTAGCTACTGCGTTGCTTGGAAGCATTGGTCTCTCACTGATTTTCCATCGTAGTAAAAAGCAATTTGGATATTTTAAAGAAGAATACGGGAAAGAAGTCATTATTAATGACCCAGATAATAGTGATGTGGTTTGTTATTCCCATATGGGATCTACTATTAAGTATATCAATACAAAGGAACTGGAAAAAGCATTAATAGACTGTAGTTTTGGTGCAGCAACTGTCTACTTTGATAATGCAGAAATAAAAGGTAACTCTGCTACTTTACAAATAGATTGCTCCTTTGGTGGTATCGAGTTATATATTCCAAAAAGCTGGCAAGTGGAACAACGTATCGATGTATTTCTTGGAGGCATTGAGGAAAAGGGTAGAAAGGATCAAACAAGTGATGGGCCAACCCTTATTTTAACTGGTCGAATCAAACTCTCTGGGATTACCGTCTATTATATCTAAAAACATTTCATCTCCGCAAAAAAGGGACATCAATTTGATGCCCCTTTTGTTGCTATATTTAAACTCTATTTATGTTTCTCTACCAACAATTCTAACTGTTCTTTAATTACATGAGCACTTTCACGTACTAAATCAGCTGACGCAGATATTTCTTCTGTGGCAGATAACAAATTCTGTGTTCTGTCGTTAGTGTGGCCCACAATATCAATTAGCTGCGCAACTTCCGTTTCAATGTCGTACACAGCCTTTTCAATTCTCATTTGCCTTTCACTGCTTTTAGAAGCTGTATTACGGGAATCTGCTGCTAACTTATTAATCTCTTCCGCAACTACTGCAAAGCCTTTACCTGCTTCACCAGCCCTAGCCGCTTCAATAGAGGCATTCAAAGCAAGAAGATTTGTCTGAGATGCAATACTCACAACTTCCTTATTATTGTTCATCAGCTCGTCTAAAATCACATTAATATCCTCAAGAGACTTATTCAGATTCTCTGTAAAATCAACTACATGATTAATTTCTTCCGAGATGCCACCACACTCAATGGCATTACTACTATTTCCTTCTGTTAAGTTATCTACAGAGTGATGTAGGTTAATAAACTTCTCATTTATGGTAGCTAAAATCTGAAGAACATTGTCCTTCTCTTCAGTTTCTGCCTGTAGTTCATGTTGGAAACTGTCCTCCATATTATGCATGTTATCCTTTTGTTCCTCTATGGTATGTTTCATATAATAGATACAGTTTCTTTCAGCATTGTATCCATTATGTATGGCGATAGCCATCTCCTTACAAGATGCATAACCACAGCAAGAGCAATCAATCTGTCTATGCTCTTTTGTTTCTTTACCCATTCTTAGAAAGATCTCTTCTAACTGCTCCTCAGTAGGTATATGATGCTGGCAAGTGGCGGAACGATCCGTATAAGTCCTTATAAAGTCCTCCAAACGTAAGCCACTAAACTGTTTATTTAATCTCTCTAAACGTTTCTTTGGACTTAATTTCTTAGACCAAGGGCTATTTCCCTTTTCCTTTTTAGAAGTCTCTCTGATATTCATTAATGTATATAGATTATCATCTGTTACTCCTCTATCTTCTTCGATTCCGGTTCCATATAAACAACCAGCGGAACAGTTTAGGGCATCCACAAATAAATAAGGGGTTTGATCTTTAGCGATACGGTCCTTATTCTGTTCCAAATAATGATACATGTGCTTTTCCCCTTCAGCCTGGCGAATAAATGCACTTTCTCCTAAGAACCAGTATACATTCTCCTTTAGTCCACCAGGAGTAGGATAGAAGCTTCCCAGACCATATTCTGTTTCATCCCCACAGGAAGGTGCACTAAGCTTGTGGTCTCTGATGTAATTCATTAAATGGCTAAAGGTAATATTATAGCTGATAGCATCCTTTGTATTTGGATCATCAAACTCTAGCTTCTTACCGATACAAGGTCCAATAAAAGCTAATTTATCGTTAAGTCCCATATATTTTTTTGCATAGATTGCACTGCATAAAGCAGGACTCTGCACTGGAAATAACTTAGGCAAAAGCTCAGGTATATATCTTTCTATATATCCTACAACTGCGGGACATGGTTGAGAGATACCTCCAGTAAAATTATACTTGTTTATGTAGTTTATATAGCCCCAGGTAGTAATATCTGCACCAAATGATACATCAATGATTCGATTAACCCCTTTGGCTTTTAACACTCCCAGTATACTCTCATATTCTTTTGGGTAGTTTGCTTTAAAAGCAGGGGCTAAAAGGAGTGATATCTTTTCCCCTCTTTCCAAATCTGAAAATAGTTGTTCTGTATCATCCTTATACGCTCTAGCGTGATGCATACAGACATCAAAGCAAGCTCCACAAGCCACACATTTAGTTCCATCTACAATAACTTTATTCTCTTCTCCCTCCAATTGAGATATGTTGGCTCCTAAACAACTACAAACACTAATACACTTGTTGCAACCTATACAATTATCATTTGTAAATATAAGTCCTTCTGTAACTTTCATTTTTTCCTCCTTATTCCCGGCTCTTTAAAGCCACGTTCATCTGTATTCTTTTAACTCTTTTTGTATGGATAGCATTAATCGCAAAATAGGATATAATACCAGCTGCAATAACCTGCACATAAATGTACCACGGAACGGAAAACTCAATATATCCTCCCATTTTGTCTAAGCTAAACTTCATTATGTATTTTACAACTAGGTATTCCAATGGAATACCTACTATTAAGGTAGCCATAATAAATATGGTAGTTGCCTTAAAATAAAGCTTTCTTACTTCATTTTGACGGTACCCAAAGACCTTCATCAAAGAAATATTAACAGCATTTTTCTCAATTACTAACTTAGTCAAAATATAAATCAGCACTAAATAAATCAAAACAGAAAAAACGTCAATAATAGTGACGATTCCTTTAAAAGAATACGCCATCTGTTCGGCTACTCCTTTAATATCATCCCGGCTTATAATTTTAGCAATATAACGTTCCTCTAAATCAAGCTCATGATTCGATAGATATCCATTAAAATAACCAACCTCTTGATTAAGCATTTGATTCAAATCTTTCTGTTTCATAAATACAGAAAGAGAGCCTTGATAAGAATAAATATCAGCAACCTTAAGGTCATAGGTTTGGTCTACATATGGATTTTTAAAGTGAATAACATCCCCCTTTTTATATCCCATTTTATTGGCAAAATCGCTGGACAGTACAATTCCCTTGTCAATATCATACAGTGGTAGCTCTTTATAAAATACGGAATCTTCCTTAATCCCATTTACCACAATTTCAATATCACGATTTCCAAATTCATACCAAGTATCTAGGTTGGCCACCGTTATAGGCTCTCCCTCTAAAGATGGTATCTGCGACTTAAGTATGTATTGATATTCAGAAACACATGAGTCATCTGCTTTATCAACATAATTATTAACTATTGGCATAATCCCTAGACCAAAAAGTAGTAGTACACTGGCAAAAAACATACCTATAAACAATAATAAATAACTACCTTTATTCTGTAGAATTACCCGTAGACGAAATCTTGTAATAAACTTGAAATCAGGCAATTTGATAGCCTTTTTTTGTTTTCCTCTCTTCAAATCACGTCTTAAAAACTTTAATGGAGAAAGAGATAACTTATAATAAATTACAAAATAATTGATGATTATCATTATGACGATTGGGACTAACGTTGTTAGTAGAAATGCTTCTGTATTCCACCTCATCATAAAAGGAGATAAACAATAACTATTATAATATATTGTTTTAAATGGAGTAATCATCACTGTGTAACCTAGTACATTTCCAACTATAGCACTGAAAGCAGTAGCAATTAGAGGAAGGGACATATAGTGGCGAATTAATTCTTGTTTTGTATATCCCGAAGCCCTTAAGGTCCCTATGATAGTCGCTTCCGATTCAATGGTGGAACGAATGATTATAGCAAATACAAAGGCCATAATCACTATTAAGATATAGATAAACGTCTTCATCATAGGGACATCACTACCCATATCATTTCTAAGAAAGGTTATGGCTTGATTCTCAGAAGCAGGTAAAAATTCTTGTATTACAGTGTATTGAGAAAGAGACTGAGCCATCTGTGCCTCGATTTTTTCTCTCACTTCTGTTTCTATAGATCTGTCATTAAAATAATAACCATAATTATAAATCAATTTATTTTGATTTATATTGCTAAAGCCATCTTGACTGACTACAGCAACACCAAAATTTATAGAATCCATTACAAAATCAGAGTTACTTCGATAAAGAGAATTATAGTCAGGTAGGGAAATAAGACCTGAAACTATCATATTTCTCCCTTCCACTACCACAAGATCTCCAACCTCTATCTCTCGATGACGAGCAAATAATCGATCTAAGGCTATCTCATCCGCCTTTTGAGGTAATTTCCCTTTATGTACTGAGGCCAAATTAAGAATCTTTCTATCCTCATAAACTCGTAGTGTTGCGTCCTTGTCAAAGTCCTTAATGTCTATGTAATATTTCTTTTCTATTTGCACTTGCAATGCTTCTAAATTCTGTAGGTTAGTTTCAGATAATGCTATGTTAGTAGTAAAGCTCCCATCCTCTAATTTCCCTCTCTCTTTGTCCTGATCCAAGGTATACTCCATACTATCAGATACAACTAAAAATGCCGATCCTGCAGTAATTGTTGCAGTCAAGAGGAGAAAAATGGATAAATACTTTCCTAAGTTCTCTCGGAATTCTCTCGGTAACCTTTTCCACAATGGATTTCTCATAATGCCCCCCCTACCACTCTATTTCAGATGCAGGAACAAGGATATCATTGGTATATTCCTTTACGATCTTTCCATCACGAAGCTTAAGTACCTTATGAGCCATGCTTTTAATGGCATCATTATGGGTAACGATAATAATTGTGTTGTGATACTTTTGATTCACTTGTTCAATTAGGGCTAGAATTTCTTTTGAAGTATTATAATCTAAAGCACCAGTAGGTTCATCACACAATAAAATCTCTGGGTTCTTTACCATCGCTCGCCCTATGGCACATCTTTGTTGTTGACCACCAGACAATTGGTTAGGGAACTTATCTTTGTGTTCCCATAGTCCTAGTGTTTTAATCAAATCATCAATAGGGAGAGGATCCTTACTAAGATATTCTCCTACTTCTATGTTTTCTTTTACAGTCAGATTTGGTATCAGATTGTAAAACTGAAAGACAAAGCCTAAATT
>JAEZQN010000286.1 GCA_023441145.1 Bacillota bacterium | reverse complement strand
ACCATATAAAGATCCAGATGAGTTTATAAAGGCCTTAGGAGCAGAAGAGTTCCAAAAGAGGTTGGATCAAGCCGAAAATAGTTTTTATTTTGAGATAGAGGTTTTGCAGAAAAGCTATAATTTAAGTGATCCAGAAGCTAAAACAAGATTCTTTAATGAAGTTGCAAAGAAAATGCTTGTGTTTTCTGAGGAAATTGAGCGCAACAATTATATTGAGGCTATTGCTAGAAAGTATAATATTGCATTTGAGGATTTGCGAAAGCTTGTGAATCGCTATGGAGCTCAGCTTGGTGGAAGTCCATATGTAGAGAGAAACTATGAGGAAGAAGCAAAGAGGAAGAAAAAGAAACTGGATGGAATTAAGGAATCTCAAAAAATTCTTCTTACTTGGCTGATCGAGGACACGACCTTATTTCCCCTGTTAAAGGGAATTATTACTCCAGATGATTTTTTAGACCCTCTATACCATAGTGTAGCCACAATGTTATTTGAGCAGTTTGCTACTACTGGACAAGTTCTACCAGCTAAAATTATTAATCACTTTGAAAGTGTAGAAGAACAGAATGAAGTTGCATCTTTATTTAATAGTAGTATAGGAGAGGACCTGAGTGTCCAAGAAAGAGAAAAAGCATTAAATGAAACTATAATGAAAATAAAAAAGAACAGTCTTGATAATGCAAGCCGCACTGTAACCGACATTAAAAAATTACAGGAGATTATCAAAGAACAGGCTAATTTACAGAAATTGCATATTTCTTTGAATCGTGGTTAGACTATTAGGAGATTGAAAAAAGGGTGATAATATATGGAAGAAAATGTAGCGAAATTTTCTGAAAAACTGAATGAACTTTTGGCAATTGCAAAAAAGAAGAAGAATGTCCTTGAATTTCAGGAAATCAATGATTTTTTTGCAGATATGGACCTAGACCCAGTTCAAATAGAGAAGATATACGAATATCTTGAATCAAACAATGTAGACGTTCTTAGAATCACAGAGGATGAGGATATTCCTGTAATTGAGGACGAGGAATTAGAAAATATCGATTTGTCTGTACCAGAGGGCATCAGTATAGAGGACCCTGTCCGTATGTATTTAAAGGAGATCGGAAAAGTGCCTCTTCTTTCTGCGGATGAAGAAATTGTACTAGCAAAGTGCATGGAAGAAGGAGATGAGGCTGCTAAGAAACGTCTAGCAGAAGCCAATCTCCGTTTAGTAGTCAGCATAGCCAAGCGATATGTAGGGCGTGGTATGTTGTTTTTGGATTTGATTCAGGAAGGAAACCTTGGTTTAATAAAGGCAGTTGAGAAATTCGACTACACAAAGGGATACAAATTTAGTACCTATGCCACCTGGTGGATTCGTCAAGCTATTACTAGGGCAATTGCAGACCAAGCTAGAACAATCCGTATTCCTGTGCATATGGTAGAAACAATAAATAAATTAATTCGTGTACAACGTCAGCTTTTACAGGATCTTGGAAGAGAGCCTTCTCCAGAGGAGATTGCTCAGGAAATGAATCTGCCAGTAGAAAGAGTAAGGGAGATTCAGAAGATTTCTCAAGAACCTGTGTCCTTAGAGACTCCAATTGGAGAAGAGGAAGACAGCCATTTGGGTGATTTTATTCAGGATGATAATGTACCAGTTCCAGCAGAAGCTGCGGCTTTTACTTTATTAAAGGAACAATTAGTAGAGGTACTTGGAACTCTTACTGAGCGAGAACAAAAGGTACTAAGGCTTCGATTTGGTCTAGATGATGGTAGGGCACGCACTTTAGAGGAAGTAGGCAAGGAATTTAATGTTACTAGAGAGCGTATTAGACAAATTGAAGCAAAGGCGTTACGCAAATTAAGACATCCAAGTCGCAGTAGAAAATTGAAAGATTATTTGGAATAAAAGGAGCTGTTGTAGATTGGACGGTGTGTAACTGTAGGATCGAATAATCTACAACAACTCTTCTTGTTTTATGGAGGATATATGCAATTATCAAAGCGTTTGAAAACCCTAGCGGACATGGTATCAAAGGGAAGGACAGTAGCCGATGTGGGCTGTGATCATGCTTATGTATCCATATATCTAATGGAGCAACAGATAGCTAAGAGTGTGATTGCAATGGATATTAACAAAGGGCCAATTAAGAAAGCTAGGGAGAACATAGAAGCTCATCATTTATCTGAATGTATAGAGACTAGATTATCCAATGGACTAATGGAGCTAGCACCAGGAGAAGTGGATGCCATACTAATAGCGGGAATGGGAGGTCCACTTACTGTCGATATACTTTCTGCTAGAGAGGATGTGCTGGATAAGACAAAAGAGCTTATTTTATCACCACATTCGGAGATAAACCTCGTAAGAGAATATTTGCGCAACCATGATTTTATCATTATAGAGGAAAATATGGTGAAAGAGGATGGGAAGTATTACATGATGATGAAAGCTTCTAGAATAGAGAAAGAAGCGAAGAAGTTAGAGGCTCTTGATCCCATGACTCAAAGCTTGTTTGACCGTTATGGAGAATACTTATTAAAACATAAAAATCCTGTATTAAATGAGTTTTTAAACGTAGAATTAACAAAACGTAAAAAAATAAAGAAGCAGTTAATAGAAAGATCAGAAGAGTACCAGCAGAGACTCAATGAAATCGAATTTGACATAAGAATACTAGAAGGGGGATTACAATATTATGCTTTGTAGGGATATTATTTTTGGATTGGAACAGCTTGCACCAACAAGGATAGCTGAGGATTGGGATAATGTTGGACTCTTAATTGGGAAAGAGGGGCAAGAAATACACAAAATCATGGTCGCCTTAGATGCTAGTGAACAGGTGGTAGACCAGTGTGTGGC
>JAEZQN010000285.1 GCA_023441145.1 Bacillota bacterium | reverse complement strand
GTATCAATCTATTAGTCCAATTGCCCCAGTAGGTAATTGACAAATTGCTCTGCACATCTTCCAGACCTTCCACCATGACTTAACTCCCATTGGTTTGCTTTTAATAATAATTCCTCGTCGGAGAGGGTAAGTTTTTGGTACTTTCTAGCTAATCTTAATACAATTTCGTTAAACTCTTTCTTATTTGGTTTTAAGAAGTGTATAGTGACACCAAATCTTGCTACAAGAGATAACTTTTCTTGCATTGTATCAGAATGATGTACTTCCTCTGCTCTTACATCTTCCCTATCAGACCAAGTCTCACGAATCAGATGTCTACGATTTGAGGTGGCATAGATTAATACATTCTTAGGCTTTATCTCTAACCCGCCTTCAATAACTGCTTTTAGATATTTATATTCGATTTCAAACTCTTCAAAAGAAAGATCATCCATATAAATAATAAACTTATAGTTCCTATTTTTTATCATAGAAATCACCTTGGATAAATCTTCAAATTGATGCTTATAGATTTCAATGATTCTCAGTCCATCATCATAATATTCATTAAGTAATGCCTTCATACTGGTGGACTTGCCAGTTCCTGAATCCCCAAACATAAGCACATTGTTGGCTTTTTTCCCTTGAAGAAATGCTTCAGTATTCTCTCTTAGCTTCTGCTTTTGAGAATCGTATCCTATTAAATCATCAAAACTCACCTCTTCCGTGTTGGTGATCGGAACCAGGATTACTTTACCTGCTTCCTTATCCACACGAAATGCTTTATTAAGACCTAATAAGCCTACCCCGTAGGCTTTGTAAAAATCAGTCACAAGCTCATAAAACTCTTCTACCGTTTTGGCTTTCGATAATTGTTCACTTAAACTCACTACCTTGGCACTAACATTTTTGTTATAGGAGGTTTCAAGCTTCGGTACTGCCTGATAATTTTTAATGATATTAAAGCAATCTATGGAAAGTTCCTCCTCAAGCCAAGTAAAATCATAGTGAAATAAATTCATAAAAGCTTCAACGTCCTGCTTTACCAAAAGGTTAACACTACCCTCAACCGCACCTTTTTTTTCACATGTAATACTAAATGGTGTCTCTGTAGTAATTAAAAGATAGGTCAGATAATTCCTCCATAAATTGTTGTTAAACCCATAGGTAGTGGCCAACTCTAACAACCGATGCATCTCATTAAAAATCTTTACTTTGGCAATCTGTGAGTCCATTCTATTATTTTTATATTCTTTGATAACATCAGATAGTTTCATTAAAATACTATCCTTTTGAATATTGCTATATATCAGTAAACGGGCAGTTTCCTCAAACATAATACATAACCTCTTTTCCCTTACTTTGACGCTTTACATTCTTTCAGGAGCAGAAAATCCTAATAGATCAATACAGGTATTTAAAATGTCTTTTGTTAAGACAATTAAGTGAATCCAAGATGACTGTACCTCTTTATCTTCTTCTGCTAATATTTTATTTTCGTGGTAGAAACGATTAAACGCATTGGATAAATCATAGATATACTGACAGATACGATGAGGTGCATTATCTTCATATGCCCCCTGAATCACCCCATTTACCTTAGCAAGCTCTAACATAAGATCTGTCTGAGACTGCGACTTAGAAGGTAAAATCTTGTCAGAAATTCTTTGGTTCGTTTCTCTGAATTTATTTAAGATAGATTTAATACGAACAATGGTATATAGAATATATGGTCCCGTATTGCCTTCAAAGGATGTAAAACGGTCAATATCAAAGACATAGTCCTTGGATGCTTGGTTTGACAAGTCTCCATACTTTAAAGCAGCAAGACCTATGATGCTAGCAATTGATTTTGCTTCCTCTTCGTCCATCTCGCGATTGCCCATCATCTTTTTATAAACCTCATCATTGATATTCGCAATAAGGTCTTCTAGACGCATTACACCACCATCACGAGTTTTAAATGGCTTACCATCTTTGCCATTCATAGTACCAAAGCCTAAGAAGGTTAACTTAGTATTGGCATCTATAAGAGCTGCCTTTCTACAACAACGGAATACCTGAGTAAAATGCAGTTCTTGACGTTTATCTACTACGTATTTTACCTCATCTGGGTGAAATAGTTCTCTACGTTCTACAAGTGTAGCAATGTCTGTCGTCGCATAAATAGCTGAACCATCAGACTTTAAGATCATACATGGAGGCACTTCTTTGGTGTCCTCTTCTTCTTTCACATCTACAACTAGTGCTCCATCACTTTCAAAAGCCAAGCCACGTTCTTTTAAGTCTGTTACAACTCCTGGAATCAGGTCTTGAACATCGCTTTCCCCTTTCCATAAGTCAAAATCCACCTTAAGATTCTCATAATTCTTCTTAAGGTCAGACACACTGATGTCTATAATATGATGCCATAACGCACGATATCCTACTTTACCCTGCTGTAACTGGTTTGTTGCCTCCTTAGCAGCTTCCCTAAACTCTGGATTCTCTTTGGAATACGCGTTGGCTGCTGGATAAATCTCTTCTAATTCAGATATGGTAAATGGCGCTTCTTTTGGATACTCTCCTGTATAAGAATCATCAAAATAAGCAAGCTCAGGCTTTCTCTTTTTAAGTTCTTCTATAATAAGACCCATCTGAAGACCCCAGTCTCCAAGATGCACATCACCAATCACTTCATGCCCCATAAAACGACCAATACGTTTTAAACTTTCTCCAATTACGGCAGAACGTAAATGTCCCACGTGTAAAGGTTTTGCCACATTAGGTCCGCCATAATCAATAACGATTTTTTTTATATCCTTGTCCTTTTCTATTCCAAAATGTTCTGCTTCTTTCATAGAAGCAACGTACTCTGCCAAAAACTCCTCGGCAATGATTATATTAATAAAGCCAGGACGTACCATAGTGATTTCCTTAAAAGTACGTGAGCCTTCCAGTTCTTTTACAACTTCATCTGCAATAATAAAGGGAGCCTTGCTATATTCCTTCGCAGCTGCAAGTGCTCCATTACATTGATATTGGCATAAGTC
Source organism: Bacillota bacterium (assembly GCA_023441145.1). Taxonomy (GTDB): domain Bacteria; phylum Bacillota; class Clostridia; order Lachnospirales; family Lachnospiraceae; genus KM106-2. The sequence continues at coordinate 1,240 of JAEZQN010000285.1, read as the reverse complement.
AGGACGGTTAGACAAGGTGACTTCCCCATATTTTTCGTTATAACCCAGACGATTAAAGGCATCCTTTAATTCACTGGAAATTAATTCAATAAGCTGCTTCATTCTAAACAAACCTTTCTTTCATAAATTTCAAATTTACTCACGTTTATAGTCTTGTTTCATTATATAAACTATGAAAATTATTGTCAACTTCAAATCCATCTCTCTCCCACCACAAACGACAACATTCTAATATATACAACGTATCTCTTGAAAATTCTTCTTACTTGGCATATAATTTTAATTATTAACATATATTACACACATTACCACAAATTGTAGTATTTTTATCTCATTACTATCAGTTATATAAAGGATAATACCGATATATTATTACGAGGTATTCTCAAATGTGGAAATTGTGATGTTACATTATGAAAGGAGAGGGCATATGTTTTATTTGTTGTTTGGCAAATATTTAGCCGAAAAAAATATTTTATCCATTGACGCAATAAATGAAGCAAACCATAAAGTATCTGACTCCAAATTACGTCTTGGTCTTATAGCAGTTGCAGAGGGGTTGCTGACTACAGATCAAGCTGAGGAGGTACATCATCAACAATCGGTAAAAGACAAGCGATTCGGAGATATTGCTATCGAGAAGGGATACTTAACAAATAGTCAGGTTGAACACCTGCTAAGTATGCAGGGCAACACCTATTTAAAATTTGTACAGGCTCTTGTTGATGCCAATAGAATGACACTGGAGGAAATTAACGATCAGCTTTGTACATATCAAAAGGAAAAGGGCTACTCAGATGAGCAGATCGCAATATTAAAAAAATCTGATTTAGATGATGTGATAGATATTATTCTTTCTTTAGATAATCCTTTATACAAGAATTTACTAAGTCTTGCCATTCGAAACTTGGTTCGATTTATTGATAATAATGTATGTATTGATGGTTGTTATCAGACAGATAGTTATTCCTTCCAAAGTATAGCTACCCAAAAAGCTGTAGGTGACCACACTGTTCTCTTAGGTTTTTCCGGCTCTGAAGCTGGTTTAATCAAACTAGCCAATACATATGCTAATGAAGAATTTACCGAAATGGACGCCGACTCCTATGATGCTATCTGTGAATTTATTAACTGTATCAATGGCATGTATGCAAGCAAATTAAGCACTGATGATGTAATGATTGATATGCTTCCTCCAAACTTCTACACAAAGCAAACAATCAACTCTACTGGTTTAGTG
>JAEZQN010000273.1 GCA_023441145.1 Bacillota bacterium | reverse complement strand
CCTCATTCTCACACTCCACGGAGAGACTAACCTCATATTTGATATTACCTGGTTCCTGTCTAGATTTGTCGGCAATCTTCTCCTTAAAGAACTTTTGTATAAACTCTTCTCTTTTCCCTTCCGTTATCAAATACACAACATTGACTAGAATACACTCTCTCATGGAGCGAATTGCTCCCTCATAATCCTCGGCTCTTGTCACTGCAAAATACTTTCCCGCTTCAAGTGTCCACATATCCATCTCATCCTCAATAGCATTGACTTCATTCATGATAAAGCTAAAAAATCTACAAGAGGTCTTCGCCATCTCTGGAAGCAAGTAGGTAAATCCCCACTCTACATCACGTTTATCGTCTTCAAAGCCATTCCTAGCGTCTACAACAAAATTACTTCCCTCATACTGGCGAAGCAACTCCAGCGCAAACATGGCAGGCTCCCTATAATTTTCTAGATAAGCAGGCTTTTTCCAAACCAAATAGACAACTTTATCTTTCTCATGGTAGGTAACACTTGCATACTCTGAGTTAAATTCTTTTATTTTCACAATCCCCTTTATTCCATTCTATTAAAGTTCTTTAAATGAAGCACTGTAGTAATTGCCAAATGGGCTTTCCACCAGTTCTCCACAATAGCAAATTCTTTCGCATATTTGTCGTTATTCTCATACCAACTCCATGAAATATCCCATACACCATTACTTCTTCTAGTCTCAATTATGTAATCCAATTCGTACTCTGTAATCTCTTTATTGGCCAGATAAAATTCACTCTTAGGTGACTGAATAAAATCACGGGGTGTTTTACAATGAGTCACCCATTTGGAGACATCATGCTCTATAGTTGTATTTACAAGTCTATTGACCAGTTCGTCTATCTTATCTAAATCATATGGAGTAGACACATCAACATTCTTTAAAATAGCCCTTATATCGATATAACCAGAGACTCCCATTACACCTAATTCGTTCTCTATATCCATTCTCTGAACTAATTGTTCTAGCAGTTTCATGGCATATCCGTAAAGCTCAGAAGTTTTATCTACATATCTCAATATAAAATCAACTAATCCCGCTGTAACGCCTATACTTTCAAATACATTCGCCTCTGGGTTATACGTCCACCAAGGTGCATGGGGATAACTATCATTAGAAGGCACACTAAACAGCCAACCATTTTCATTGGTTTCCGCTTTACTCTCAAGATATGTAACGATTCCCTGTAACATTGGATGAGTCATATCTATTGCGTCGATTTCCTTTAGAATTTTGATAGCAAAATCTGTTGTATAAGGTGTGGAGTACGGATTCCAACTGTCCGGCTCCAAGGCATTCCCAAATCCCCCATCTGGGTTCTGATAAACTAACAAAGCAGCTAATACATTCTCTTTTGACCCATTTTCAAAATGATACTGCCATCTAGCAAGTTCTATAGCTCTTGCATTTCTATGCATCCACAATTTTATTTCTTCAAAATCCTGTTTTCTTAATAACTTCATCCATCTACCCCCAAATAACATATATTTACATGATATGTACTAAAATTATAATTCTATTTTATGATTTTTGCAATAATACTTGTAGTCATGTTCATTCACTTCTCGAAGGATTCTACATGGATTGCCCACCGCCACAACATTAGATGGCAAATCCTTGGCCACAACGCTACCGGCTCCAATTACTACATTATTCCCACCGTAATGCCTGGAGCAATAATTGCTCCTGCACCAATCCAACAATTTTGTCCAATGAGAACAGGCAGCGTTCACCGGAGAAGTTGGATATGATGCATTACAATCAACTGACTAAAAGATTTGGTTTGTGAATAAAGTAGAAGCGGAGGAAGTTATCCTCCACTTATTGTAAGTACCTACCTATTACTTTTCTACTATATAGGTTGTGTCCCCATTAAAGGTGTCCCGTTGCAACCCGATTTTATATACCTTTCCATCACTTAAAGTCTTTGTTAGTTGTAACTGAATAACAGTATCTTTGATCTATTGATCAAATGAAACTGATACTTCCCCATCCTATTGTTGCTTAATAAATATCCATAGGTGCCATCTTCCCTAGTAAAATGATTTGATTCTTTACTTCCTACATAAGCATAATACGTATAGGTTCCCTTAGGAATGTTAGATACCCGTTCATACTTTCCATCCTTATATAAATATAAAACAGCCTCTTCTAAAGAAAAATCCTCCTCTAGTACCTCATTAGGATAGTACTGCACAACATAGTACGGATATCCAAGCTCACTTACCACCTTACTGTCGTATTTATCTAAAAACTCTATAAAATCATAAAAGTTACAATATTGCAAATCTTCATCCCATTTCTCTTCCTCATAAGAATCAATAAACGCTTTATATTCCCCATCATACTGCACATCATAGACTTTTCCTTGATCAATTACCGTGTAGATTTGTAGTTCTTGTAGTGGATGAACCGACTGTCCATTGTCTTTTACAGTAAACTCAGCGGTCCCTAGAAGACCCTTTATTAATATCTTCCCATCCTTTGAGATATGACACTTTTCAGCAAAATCTAATAATGCTGTTTTCTCTTGGTCAAATCGATCTTTCCCTGCATAAGAGGATTGTAATTCTACCAGTTGACCTGTCCATTTTCTATACATAGCAGATT
>JAEZQN010000258.1 GCA_023441145.1 Bacillota bacterium | reverse complement strand
ATTACGTATTTTCTTCGAGGGCTTGGTATTGGCATCATGGTCACATGTCTTATACTTGTGATCCATAATGATAGAGAACCTGTTAATACTACAGATAGCGCTTTGACTCGAGAAGAAATTATTGATAAGGCAAAAGAATTTGGCTTAGTAGAGCCTATTGATAAAAAGTTAGATGAGATATATGCTTCTAAGTATCCCTCTGCAAGTCCAAAAGTATCCGAGTCAGAAGGGCCAACGAAGGCTGAGAATGATAAGTAGAAGTTAAAAGATGTAGGAGGATTTATATGAAAAGATATGTTATTAAGCAATAGCAATTGCTATTGCAAAGGAATTAAAGTGTATTTGTCATAGTGGTTGCTACCCTAATAAAATTATATATTAGGAGGCCAATATGAGCTATAAACGAGCAGAAGATGTTTTGCCGAAAGAGATGATTCAGCTAATCCAGAAGTATATAGACGGAGAGAATATATATATTCCAAGGAAGGATAATCAAAGAAGGCAGTGGGGAACTTCCACAACAGTCAGAAAGGAACTTAGAGAACGAAACCAGCAGATTTATTATGACTATAGGAAAGGGCTTAGTAAATGTCAGTTGGCTGGTAAGTACTATCTGTCTGAAAAAAGCATCCAGCGTATATTAAGAGAAAAACAATGTTAATAGGATGAGTCGATACAGAATATCTGTACCGGCTCATATTTTTTTAGAAAAATCTATAAGGTGGAAAGCAATATGGATTCCAAGATAAAATATCAACAAAGAGGAAAGGGAGGAAAGATTATGACTACACCTAAGCATTTTGCATAGCAAAGGCTATTGCAAATAAAAATAAGACAATGTAATAGCACTTTGCACTAATCCAATAACGATAAGGAGTGCAAATGAGCTATTTTAAAATTGTAGAATATACGTTGTTACCAGAGAAACCCTATGAGGTAGTAAAAAACTGTCCCGGTTGCGGAAGTAAGACAAATTATATAAACACGGGATGTTTTCGTGTGAATGCCAATGGGAACAATCTGGATATATGGGTAATCTATAGATGCAAATATTGTAAACATACATGGAATATGACTGTTTATGAAAGAAGAAATCCAAAAAGTATGTCTAAAACAGAACTGGATAGTTTTATGAATAATTCAAAAGAGTTGGCTTACTATTATGGAACTAGCTGTGATTTTTTAGCACGAAATAAGGCCCCAATTGATTGGTATAACAGTTCCTATTCATTAAAGAAGGAGACAGATTGTGGTGTGATCAGTCCTTCGTTCTTTGAAACAGGGGATATGATTGTAATAAACAATAACTATCATTTGAAGGTTAGAACGGATCGTTTACTTGCTAATCTGTTTCAAATTTCAAGAAACCAAGTAAAAGATTTAATCAAAAATGATTTTTTTCTATTTACAGTAGAAAGTAACAGAATTTCAATAAAGCGTAATTAACCCCGTAATTTATAGCAAAAGCTCTTGCAATCGATAAATCTGTATGTTATAATCGGACTGTTGAGAATAAACACGTATGTATACATTTGCTTTGGTGCCTTTTTAAGGTTTTGGCAATTAGGAGATGCATACGGAAGATTAACCAAATGGAGGTATAACAATGAGCGTTATTTCAATGAAACAATTACTTGAAGCTGGTGTACATTTTGGTCACCAAACAAGAAGATGGAACCCTAAGATGGCTGAGTACATCTACACAGAGAGAAATGGTATCTACATCATCGACTTACAGAAGTCTGTAGGTAAAGTAGATGAAGCTTACTATGCAATCAAAGATATCGTTGCTGATGGTGGTAAGATTCTTTTTGTTGGTACTAAGAAACAAGCTCAAGATTCAATCAAATCTGAAGCAGAACGTTGTGGTATGTTCTACGTAAACGAGAGATGGTTAGGTGGTATGTTAACTAACTTCAAGACTATCCAGACTCGTATTGAACGTTTAAAAGCAATCGAAACTATGTCTCAGGATGGTACTTTTGAAGTACTTCCTAAGAAAGAAGTTATTGAACTTAAAAAAGAATGGGAAAAACTTGAGAAAAACCTTGGCGGTATCAAGGAAATGAAAGAAATCCCAGATGCAATCTTCGTAGTAGATCCTAAAAAGGAAAGAATTTGTGTACAAGAAGCTCACACTTTAGGAATTCCTCTAATCGGTATTGCAGATACTAACTGTGATCCAGAAGAATTAGATTACGTAATTCCTGGTAACGATGATGCAATCAGAGCTGTTAAATTAATCGTTGCTAAGATGGCTGATGCTGTTATCGAAGCTAACCAAGGTGAATCTATGGACGTAGCTACTGAAGAAGTTGTTGAAGAAGCAGTAGAAGCTATCGCTGAGTAATTTATACAAATATTTTAAAATGATCTATACTGTAAATTAGAGAATACGGAGGTATATAGAATGGCTATTACAGCATCAATGGTTAAAGAATTGAGAGAAATGTCTGGCGCAGGTATGATGGATTGTAAAAAAGCATTAACTGAGACAGATGGAGATATGGACAAAGCAGTTGAGTATTTAAGAGAAAAAGGTCTTGCAAAGGCAGCAAAAAAAGCTGGTCGTATTGCAGCTGAAGGTATCGTAGCAACTAACATCTCTGCAGATAATAAGGTTGCTGCTATCGTAGAAGTTAACTCTGAAACTGACTTTGTTGCTAAAAATGAGAAATTCAGAGATTATGTTGCTGCAGTTGCTGCTCAGGCAAATGTTACAAGCGCAACTGATATCGATGCATTCTTAAATGAGGCTTGGGCACTTGATACTTCTAAAACTGTAAAAGAAGAATTAGCTTCCCAGATCGCTGTTATCGGTGAAAATATGAATATTAGAAGATTCGAGAAAATCGTTGCTGAAAACGGTTTTGTTGAAAGTTATATTCATGGTGGCGGAAGAATCGGTGTATTAGTTCAATTTGAAGGTGAATACAACGAAGCTGCTAAGGAATGTGCTAAGAACGTAGCTATGCAAGTTGCAGCTATTTCCCCTAAATATGTAAGCAGAGATGAAGTTTCTGCTGAATATATTGCTCATGAAACTGAGATTTTAAAAGCTCAGGCTATGAATGAGAACCCAGATAAGCCAGAAAACATCATCGAGAAGATGATCGTTGGACGTCTTAACAAGGAATTAAAAGAAGTATGCTTAGTGGATCAAGTATATGTTAAAGATGGTGATTTAACAGTAGGTAAGTACATTGAATCCGTATCCAAAGATCTTAAAGTTGTTAAATTCGTTCGTTTCGAAACTGGCGAAGGTATCGAAAAGAAAGAAGAAAATTTTGCAGAAGAAGTTGCAAAACAGATGGGCCAATAGGAAATGCGAAGTCTTCGGCTAACTTTCAGTAAAAATACTTGAAAGGTCGATGTTTTGTGGACTTATTAGTTTATTGTATTACACAATGAATGGTATAAAGTATCATAATTTATTGAATCGTTATATATTTTGTTGTGTCAAATTTGGGTAAGAATTTGAGTAAAATTAAATTCTATTAACTTCAGCGAAGTTTACTCAATTTTATAATTACAGTACTTTAAATACGCCTAATAAAGGGATGTAGATATAATATCTACATCCCTTTTTGATGTGTATAAATATTTACGTGGTATCTAATTACTTAGTTTCATTTAAACCAAGAAGATAATCAGTGCTACATTTATATAATTCAGCTAGTTTTATTAATGCCCAGACTGGAATTTCACGTTCACCTTTTTCATATCTACGATAAACCTCTCGTTTGCAGTTAAGGTAATCAGCAATCTGTTGTTGTGTTTTATCATTATCAATTCTCATTGATTCAAGACGTTCAAAGAACATAACTACACTCCTTTTCTTTCAATTGTACATGAGATAATCTTTATTATTGACAAATGCCACCAAATGGTTGCATAATGATTTGAAAAAGGAGGAGATTAATTATGGGAAAGGATTTAAAAGGTAAAGAAATTGGAAAGGGAATATCTCAAAGAAAGGATGGAAGATATGAAGCAAGAGCGGTTATAAATGGAGCAAAAATCTGTATGTATAATTTGAAGTTAGGTCAACTAAAAAAAGATTTTGAAATGGAAAAAGC
>JAEZQN010000220.1 GCA_023441145.1 Bacillota bacterium | reverse complement strand
GGCTAGTAAGCATACTCTTAAATCTGATACTACAATTTTACTTTCCAATAATTGCATCTAATACTGCTGATGCTTCTTCTACAGAAGTAGCTACATCTGCACCAGATAGAATCTTTTCCATCATTGGCTTCATTACGTCATTGTCAATCTGGCTTCCAGACTCTAATCTTAGATGCCAATCACGGCCAATTTCAGAAGCTGCTGAAACTTGACTTAAAATTGCATTACTTTTAATTTCCTCTGACTCTAATACAGAGTATGACCATACTGGGAATCCATTTCTACTTGACCATTCTGTTAATACCTCATCTGTTAACCAATATGCCATAAATTTATATACAGCTGCTCTTGTTGCATCGTCGGCACCCTTAGAAAGCATCCATGAACATCCACCTTCTGCTGAGTATGCTCCATCTGTTCCTGCTGGAATCGCTGCGATACCATAATTCATACCAAGTTGATTCAATCCATTAATATTCCAAGGTCCACTTGTGTACATTGCCAAATTGCCTGACTGGAACATGGTGTCAGCTTCTGCTGCTGTTAATCCACTTGGAGATACTTTATCTTCATTCGCAAGTTTCTGAATCCATTCTAATGTAGCGATATTTTCTTTTGAATTCAGTAGATTCTCAGTTCCTTCAACGTTAATTACATCACCGCCATTTGCCCATAAGTACATGCAGTAATAACCAAAGTCAACTGGTAATCCAATACCATACTGATTTTTAGAAGCATCTGTACATGCGATTGCTGCTGTTCTTAATTCATCCAATGTTTTTGGAGGGTTTTCAGGATCTAATCCTGCTGCCTTAAAGATATCTTTATTGTAGTATAAATACTGAAGATTATACTGCATTGGCACACCATACAGTTCATCACCAAGATAAGATTTTCCTACTACATTTTCATAGTAATTGCTCTTATCTACTCCTGATACTTCCCAAAAATCATTGATTGGTTCAATCATTCCATTCTTTCTGTACTGTTCCATAAGTTCAATACCTGCCAGTACAAAGGATGGACCATTGCCTGTTGAAATTGCTGTTGGTAATTTAGCCTGTAATGTATCATAATCCATAATGTCAATTTCAACTGTTATATTATCTGTATTTGTCTCATTATATTTTTTTACTATTTCTCTTAAAACGTCACCGTCAGATCCAGTAAAATTACACCAGAAAGAAATTGTAATAGGTTCTGATGATGTAGTAGGTTCTGCTGATGCAGTAGCTTCTGCTGTGGCTTTTGCTGTGGCTTGTGCTGCATTGTTTGTTGCATCGCCAGTATCTTCACTTCCGGTACTGGAATTATTTCCGCATCCCATTACTGTAGTCATTATCATTGTTAGTGCCAATAATAAACTTATTATCTTTTTCTTCATCTTTTACCCTCCATAGCATGTGTGAATTAGTTTGTTTGCTTCCCCTTTTCAAGTTGCGTACATGTGTACATTTTTCCGGAAAAATTATGTCCACCGTTGTGGACACGTGTACTCTGTAACTAAAGTATATTCCTACGCTATATATATGTCAATCGACAACAATTAACAAAATATTTCTTTCTTTTTTGTGCATTTTGTCTAAATGAGTCAAATTATCAAAGATAGTGTCTGTGAAATTTTAACTCTCACTATATAATGGTCTCATAATTTATTACTTCTAGATAAGAAAAATATACCCTAAAATCTAGATGGAGAGAAACAACCTCCATTGAAGCAACCAGTATCTATCCTCTAAAGACTTATCAAAATGCTAACTATAGAGGCAATTCACCAACAAAAGAAGAGCAAAAAGGTCAGCTCCCTCACAGAGGGGGCTGACCCTTCTAAACCATTTGGTCTAGCATATTTATGTAAACACTATTTGATGATTGGAGCGTCATAATGTGGTACAATATATTCTTCAGTAAGTGGTAAATCTACCCATGAATTTGTTTCCATAGACTTATATGCACCAACAAGTACATCGGTTACGATCGCACTGTCTTCTGGTGTAAGTGATGGTGGAACATCCTTTTCAATACAGTCAAGGAAATGCTCAAGCATAGATTTGTAAGCCCATCCACGTTTTGGATAAATAGGTACCCAACGTTTTGGAACATTTCCATCCTTTGTCATGATATCTTCTGACCAGAAGCATTGTGGATAACGATATTCTCTTACGATTTCAGGTAACTCATTCTGTTTGAAATCTTTACTTGTATAAACAGCCAATGGTGCTGTTTGATATGGGTTTGTTGCCTCTGAACCAGTAAAGATTGTTCCTTCTGTACCATAAACTTCTGAAATATTGGATACACATGGTGAATATCTGTCACCACTAATTACACCTGTTGCACCATTTTCAAATTCAATTGTAATCCAGAAAGAGTCATCTAATACTGTATAATCTTCTGGTGTTCCCAATCTCTTGATGATACCCATAACTCTCTTTGGTCTACTTCCCATTAAGAACATTAAAAGGTCCGCTCTATGTGCACCTAAATCGAAAAGCGCACCTGCTCCTGCTAATTTTGGATCAGAACGGAATTCTGTAAAGGAAAGTTGCTCATGATAAAGTGACCATCCTTCATGAAGGGAAGAACGTCCCATCATTGGTTTTCCAATGAAACCGTCATCCATTAACTGTCTTGCAATTCTATTCTGTTCCCAGAAACGTTGGTTGGTTCCTGCCATCAGGAAAACGCCTTCTTTTTTAGAAACCTCTACCATCTTCCACGCTTCATTATGTGTACACGCAAATGGTTTTTCAACGATAACATGCTTTTTCGCTCTCATCGCATCAATTGCCTGCTGTGCATGGAATCTGTTTGGTGTTCCAACAATTACTACCTCAACGTTCTTGTCTTCTAACATTGCAGCATAGTCTGTATATGTCTTTTCTGGCTCCCATTTCTTTGCCATCTTATCCAGGATCTCCTGATTTGTATCACACAATGCTGCTAGTTTTGCATTTGGTAATGCTGCAATAGATGGACAATGTCCAATCTCTGCAATAGAGCCAGCTCCAACAATACCTACACCTATTTGTCTCATAAATAATTCCTCCTATTTTATAATTTCAGGATATAGAAAGTTTCTGAACTTTCTTGTCCTTTTCTGATTATATTATAATAAGAATTTTCGATAATTTCTTTCACTATCTGGTCACAAAATGGTACTATATCTTCAAGATAGCTTTTCGACTGTCCAGGCCAAACCTTGGAAACACCTGTCTTGAAATTACTACGTATATTCCTCTGTTTTTTCTATCCGTGGGGCAGTCTTATTGTACCTTCTTAATATTAATTATTTAAAAAGTTTTATATTCTCTCATCTCTCTATTATTTAAGTGAGATTGTAAAGTCATATTTAGCATCTGGATTCATTACCTTGGAAGCATTCTTCCAATCAATTGGTGAAGAACCGGATAAGAATTTAGTCTTGAATTCATCTAGATTATCCTGAGATACTTCTAATAATTTCAGACGTACTACATCTTCTCCGTCATATTCAACTCCATTTGCAGAGTCAAATGCTACGATAGCACCAAATGCTGCCTGCAGATAATGTCCGCCTGTAGACATCCAAAGTTCGCCTGCCTGCATAGACTCTACTGCTGGGTTTAGAAGATCCATTCCACCAACTTTTACATCTGCAATCTTTCCTTCTTCTTTTAATACATTTACTGTAGCTAATGCTAGAGAGTCATTATAACACC
>JAEZQN010000055.1 GCA_023441145.1 Bacillota bacterium | reverse complement strand
CTCTACGCCCTGCTTCTTTAAAAGCAGAATCGACAGGGCTTAGGTGGGTGTTTTTTGTTTTTCTTGTATTAAACTAATAATGTACGTTCCTCTATTTAATCATTACTTGACATAACACCGCTGGACTGTAATGATAAACACACTGACTATATTCTCATTATAATGGATATTTTATGGATTGCAAATACTCCGCCTTACTAGCCTTCAAAAACATTCATCATATCTACTGAGTAATCTCTCATGCCATCTGCCTTGTTATTCACAGTAAGCGCAATTAATGATAGCTCAGATAATGTTAAAGTGTCATCAAGATTCTCTGGCAACTTCACTTGACATAGTACATACGTACCGTCTTCTGTCACACCATAGTCCAGCCCATGAACATCTCGGCCAGTAGGAATATTCTTTAATAACAAAGCCATTTCATCATCTATAGATGCTGTTTTATCATATACTGGTGTATTCTCTAAGGTCTTTCCCTTTTCTAAGGTCAGATTCTTAAGATCGAATAAATAACAATTCTCCCTCGTCTCAACATTAGCAAAACTAATATATTGCCCAGATTCGCCCACTTTGACTATTGTATAATCAGAACCCTGTATATGGTTGATGTCATACTTCACGGTATCTAGCACTCCTAAACATTTACCATTTTTATAATCATAGAATAACATGCCGCTTCCGTCATTGATGATAACCAGTTCATTAGATGCGTAGATTACATAAGGGTCTGCTATACCAAATTCTGCATTTTTCATTCTTTCTATTCCAGCTTGAAACTCTTTCCTAGAGATAGTAATTATCTCTCCCTCAGATTTTGGGATCGCTGTAGCTGTGGCCTTTGAGGTCTCTACACTAGTAGGTTTTGGTGTCGTCGTAATGGTGGTACCAACAGAGCTAGTATTCGGTCCCCCTAGTATACCCTTTGCTGAATATCCGATACCAATCACCAAACCAACCACAGCAGCCAAAGAAGCCACAATGGTTACCACTCTTGGTAATCTCTTTTTCTCTTTTAAAATCACAGCTTCTGTTATGTGCTTATCATCATGATACTCTTTACTCATTAACGTATCCCTTCTTTCTTCCTTTTTTTCTGAGGTTAGATTTATCTTATTTAATACTCTTTTTTTTGTAGCTTTATCCAAATAGATTCCATTATACGCATCCTTTATATTCATATGCATTCTCCTCATCCTCCCTTAAAATCCTACTTAACTTTTCTCTTCCTCGCCTTAATAAACTTTTCACTGTTGCTTCCTTCTTATGTAAGAGTTCCGCAATTTCTTTGACACTATATTCTTCATAGTAGTAAAGATAAATGATTTCTTTGTATTTGGTAGGCAACTGATACACTGCCTCCAAAATACTATTGTACTCATACTCATCCACACAGCTTCCATTATCCTCTAAGCTAGTGTGTAAGCGAAAAGCAGCAGATTTGCACTTGTTCTTAGCCATATTGATTGCTACACGAAGAAACCATGCCTTCTCATGTTCGTCATTTACAAAATCAGGCTTAGTAGTCATATACTTTACCAATACATCCTGCAGAATGTCCTCGGCGTCTTGCCTATTTTTCACGTAAGTGACCGCAATCCTAAGAATGCTGTTTCCATATAGCTCTAATTTTTCTGCTGCTTTCGTTATCTCTGTCTGCAATACATTTCCTCCTTTCTCTTATCTACTATGAATACAAATGAGGATGCAATTAGGATGCATTTTTATTTGTATTAAAAAAGGTACCTATAAAAATGGTACCCTTCTTTCTCTGGGAAATCAATATACTCTACAAAGTTACAACTTATTGCAATAATTTGGTTACTTCCTCTACTGATTTACTACCGGTCATATACTCAAATTCGCCGTCTACAAGAAGATCATTGTATTCTTTTTCCGTTATTTCTTTTTTACCTTGATAATAAATAGGGTCAGATAATTCCTCCCCCTCGTCTGGCATCTCATTATTGTTTTTATCTTTCCAAAGCTCAGTGATAAGTGACTCATCATACATCATTTTCATGTTACCTTCTTTATCCATGTTCATATAATCCAAATATACTGTTAATCCTGCAAAGTCGGAATTATAATTGCGCAACACATTTTTTCCAGGAAGATAATCATATCCACTGTTTCCGCCTACACCATAAGCCCAATCTTCTATCACTACAACAAATCTTTCATTGACATAGGAAAACATACTGACTGTATACCCCTCAATACCTGCAACCAACTCAGGGATATCATCTCCATTAAAATCAATTAAATCAAAGCGATACTCTGTATCCTCCTTGCTAAAATCATCCATGACCTGTAAATAGGCATCCACGTAAGATCTATCTACTCCGTATCCTTCTTCCTCTATGGTTGGCTTTATCGTTGGTTCTATGGTTGGTTCTATTGATGGTTCTGTGGTTGGTTCTGTGGTCGCTTGAGTTGTTGGTTTTATCGTTGGCTCTATAAGTTTAGGTGTAGCCGTAGCCACCTTACTTTTATCCGTCTGTTTACCTGTTTCACTTGTACTTCCACAGGCTACTAAAAATGCTAATATTACTACAAAAACCAATATTAGTTTGTTACTCCTCATTCTCATTCTCCTCCGCTTTTCATAACAATTACTTATCCTCTACATTCTACCTTATCCTGCCATATATTGCCATACCTTTTTATGCAATACAGGTTCTCTACTAAGATTCTAATTTAAATAATTGAAGTCTTGCTTTGTTAAATACGGATAATTGATCGGTTCACTACCTTCTAGCTTTTCTTTCTTTATATCAACCACTTTAATTCTGTTATCTCCATAAGTTCTATAATAATAGACGCCTTCAATTAAGTCCATACATGAGGTATAGATGGTCATATCCGATAACCCTTCCTGAGTCGTCACCCCACCCTTTACCATTTTTACATAATCTAGCATATTAAAAAATTGAGAAATGGCTTCGTCATCCTCTTCTAACACTGGTGTATGAGCTCTAAGGTAAGCAATTCTTACAAATCGTGAAACAGAAGCAAAGTCTCCTGGAATACCTAAGGTTCCACTTCCGATTCCCAAAGAAACTAATTCTTTGTCACTCCACATTGTCTTCTGATGATGTTCTGGAGATAGATACAAGTACTCATTAAGGTTAGTCAGATGCCAATCAAAGGTTGGATTGTTAGTCATTACTCCTACTGGATTATCGTGTACTTTTATCCCCTCCATCGTTCTTTCCATTACTATGGAAGTACCACTTTTGTCTATAATCATCCAGTGTAAGGTTGGCACTGGAGTCTTACTATTTAGTGGCACATCTACTAATTCAATGTCTTGAATTGCTTTTTTTACCTGCTCTACCGTTTCAAAATTAGATAACGTCCACTGAATAAAATCATAAGGAGCAAGATTAAGTTTCCCTTCTACTGGTTTTTTTTCAAAGTATGCATAGCCATCAAAATTTAGGCCTGCACAGGCTAATCCTTTTGTATTCATGGCATCTGCAAAGGTAGCATGATTATCGATGATGGTTCCTATTCCAATAATAGCCGTATGGTTAGTAACTGTATTTCCTGTAACCTTATCTTCATACTGATAGTTTGTTGGTAAAATAAGTACCCTCTGATGAAAATCATAGGCCAAATCCATATTGCGTCCAAATAATACTTTATCTTCGGCTGTTCTTATATTTAGTGCTGTACACATGCTAACATTCTCCTTTTTGTTGATATCTCTATGGTTTGCTTCTTCCTTAATTAATATGCAATCTCTCTTGATTCATGTCCCATAATATTGTAAAATAACCCATATACAAACCTTTTTTTATCTCTATCGTTAAAAATTGCTTAGAAACCAAAATACAATATCCACAAGAAAGAAGGTAAAATTATGTACGAAATGAGAGATGAATATTTGACAGGAATACAATTTATCGACGAAGAACATACAAAGTTATTTGAAATTACAAATCGCTTATATGAGATTTCACATGATGAATTTATTCCTGATAAATTTGATTACATAGTTGATGTAATAAAGGAACTACAAGATTATACAAAATACCACTTCCACCATGAAGAAGAGTTTATGAAAAGCATGAATTATAAAAGACTATTCTCTCAGCTAGTGTCCCACAACGATTTTATTGAACATCTAGATGCTATTGATTTAGAAGATGTTGATCTTGCACAAGAAGAGGCTATTATAAAGCTTCTTAACTATTTATATGATTGGCTTGTTAACCACATCAATGGCAGTGACAAGCTTATTGCTCAAAGCCTAAAAGAAATGGAAGAAAACTAGATTAATACTACATAACTATGATTAAAAAGCTATAAAATCATAAATGTGATTTTGTAGCTTTTCTTTTTCTATACTATTATTTATTATTAACTTTCTGTTGCATTATTTCCCATAATATTGTAATATGGTTCATAATACACTATTTTTGTACATATTTCTCTAACACTATAAAAAAAAGAAAGAAGGGAATAGTATGCTGTATCAAATGAAAGACGAGTTTTTAACAGGAATCCAGTTTATAGATGAAGAACACACCAAATTATTTGAAATTACTAACCATTTATATGAAGTGTCGCATGATGAATTTATCCCAGACAAATACGATTACATATTAAATGTTATTAATGAGCTAATGGAGTACACAAAATATCACTTTACTCATGAAGAAGAATATATGAAAAGTATTAACTATAAGAAATTACTATCCCACCTTGTGGAACATAAGGATTTTGTTGAACAATTAGAAGCTATGGATATTGAATCTATTGATTTAGCCCAAGAAGAAACCATTACGAAACTTCTGAACTTCTTATACGATTGGCTTGTTAACCACATCTGTGAAAGCGATAAAGCAATTGCAGCAGAACTTTAAAATATCAAAGCTACAAAATCGATAAACGATTTTGTAGCTTTTCTTTTAGCCCTGAGACATCTCTTGCTTTACTGTTGCGATTTCTTCTGGTGTGGCTTGTTGGGCAGGAATATAATATCCCTTTTCCTTTGCTAATTTAAATAAAGTATACTGACGAATTTCGTCATCATTTCTCATATTAATAAGGGTCTGCCGTAAATCAGGATTCTCGCATTGTGCAATAATGGAACCATAATTCGACAAACTTGCATTAAGTCCAGCTAGGTAATCACTTACCATTTCTTTTTCTTGCATTATTTTGGTCTCCTACTCCAAGAATGTCATTAATTTGTCTTTACCTTGTTTTGCAGCCTCGGCATCATTTTGCATCAGATTCTTAATGGTAGTATCTGTACATTGCTGAGAATAAAAATTCAGCTTCTTTTCTATGGTGCAATGTGCACCAATTAGATGACGTAGGTTTTGAAGCTCTAGTTGGTTTAAACTTGCCACTTGTCTACCTCCTTTACAATTCTCTACATCATCAATATTGGTAAACTCGCACATTCCTATTCATCCTTATATTGCCAATAGCTTTCTTAACTCTTCAAAGCTAAATACAGGCTCCCTACATGCATAATTCTCACAGTAATAGAAGGCTTGGTTTGTATTCTTTTTATAATCCTCTAAATCTGGTATTAGCTGTTTAATCTCTGTCTCATTATATGGAGTCTTAACGACTATGGAAAGTTCCGGAATATAGAAAGAGGCAGTGATTCGACGAAGTTCGTCAATATCATCCTTCGTTTCCAAAAGGCAAATTAGCTTTTTAACAGGGTGAAATACCTCTAGATAGCTAAGTAGAGCGAAACCATATCCAGATGGATATTCTTTTACTACGTGGTTCATAAAAGTTAGTTGCTTTTCATGGTATTCCTTAAACTCTACTTTTCCAGTAAGGCTAGAAAGCTTACCAAGCATATATAAGGCTACGGAATTTCCAGAAGGGATGGCTCCATCATAAGTTTCCTTTGGCCTCATAATGAGCTTCTCAGCATCATTTGCATAAAAATAGAAGCCACCTTCTCTACTATCCCAAAAGTGTTCAATCATGTCCTCCATCAATTTTATACTAGCTTGTAAATACTTTGTCTCAAAGGTTGCCTCATATAACTCATAATAGGCTAAACAAAGAAACCCATAGTCATCTATATGACCTACTCCAATGCTCTCACCCTCTCGGTAGCGAACATATAACCTTCCTCTTTCATCCCTTAAATGCTTCTCTATAAAGGCTACCGCGTGTGTGATTGTCTTAAGATATCCAGTACCTCCTAGCACCCGATAAGCCCTTGCATAGGCTGTTAACATAAGAGCATTCCAAGAAGTCAAACACTTATCATCCTTATGAAGCTTTGTTCTTTGCAAACGATAGTGATATAGCTCTTCTCTACATTGTGTAAAAAAAGAATTTTCTTCACTAGTGGCCTCCACCTGTTTATGACCAATGAGGTTAGGTATACTAGCACCTTCGAAATTCCCCTTCTTTGTAATATCGTAATGCTTATTAAAACGGTCAGCTCTCTCTTTCCCTAATACCTTCTCGATCTCTTCTGGGGTAAAGACATAATACTTTCCCTCTTCTCCCTCACTGTCTGCATCTTGAGCGGAATAGAATCCACCTTCCTCACTTTGCATTTCCCTGCTAATATAGGCTAGTGTTTCCTCCACTACAAGCCTGTAAATCAGATGATTCGTTGCCTGATAGGCTTCAAGGTATGCTAAGGAAAGTAGCGCGTTGTCATATAGCATTTTTTCAAAATGAGGAGCAAGCCAATACCGGTCGGTGCTATATCTAGAAAATCCACCACCAATATGGTCATAGATTCCACCAAGAAACATCTGTCTTAAAGTGGTCTCTACCATATTCTTCGCCTGTTCACTCTGAAACAGCTTTGCATATCTTAGTAAAAATAAGAGATTGTGAGGACTAGGGAATTTAGGGGCATTGCCAAATCCTCCATATTCTTCATCAAAGGAGGATAGGTATTGGTGATACGCGACCCCAAGCACACTGGCATTGACATCACTTTTGTCCTGATTCTGGGCATTTGACAAATTGCTTTTAATCGCTTTGATAAGCTGATCACCAGATTGGATTAATTTATCCCTTTCTCTCTGCCAAGTTCGATTTACATGGGTTAAAAGTTCCATCAGTCCTGTTCTACCAGCTACACTATGCTTCGGCAAATAGGTCGCCGCATAAAATGGCACCTGATCTGGTGTTATGAGAATCGTCAAAGGCCACCCACCATGACCATGAATAGCGGTACAAACAGACATGTAAATAGTATCTACGTCGGGGCGTTCTTCCTTATCTACCTTAATGGAAATAAAGGATTGATTTAGGAGCTTTGCTACCTCTATATCCTCAAAAGACTCCCGTTCCATCACATGACACCAATGACAGGTAGAATAGCCAATACTTAAGAAAATTGGCTTATTCTCCTCTTTGGCTCTTATGAAAGCCTCCTCGCCCCAAGGATACCAATCCACCGGATTATAGGCATGTTGGAGTAGGTAAGGGGACTTTTCATTGATTAAGTGGTTGGGGGTTTTCTTCTCTTTATTCATAACACCACCTCCTGATATAGTTGTCATTTATTGTTCTCTTGGCAAAAGAAAAGTATGCAAAGAGGTGTCTAACACATCCATTATTTTTCATATTATATCGGCATAATTTTTATGTACATCTTCTTTTTCCTATGCTATGATAGGAAAGCATTTTTATCAGACAGTATTGAGGAGAATTAGTATGAATCAAGAAACTAAAGTAAAAGTAGTTACTGCAGATCCATCCGCACTTGGATTATTCGGTCTTGCAATCATCACCTTAGTGGCATCATCACAAAAGCTAGGCTTTACAAATGGTGTGTCTTTCGTCCTTCCTTGGGCGATCTTCTTAGGGGCTAGTGCTCAGCTTGTTGCATGTATCAATGATTTTAAACATAATAACACATTTGGTGCAACTGCATTTGGTGCTTATGCATTCTTCTGGTATGCAATTGGTTTTACTTGGATGGTTCAAAATGGTGTATTCGGGGAGGCCTTAGCTAGTACTATCGATACAAAGCAATTAGGCTTTGCTTATCTTGGCTATTTGGTATTTACACTATTTATGACCATTGGAGCAATGGAAACTCACAAAGTTTTATTTGCTATCTTTGTATTAATTGATTTCCTTTTCCTTGGATTGACATTATCAAGTTTTGGAATCATGACGCATGCTGCACATATGTTAGCTGGCGTATCTGAACTTTTAATCGCCATTCTATCCTTCTACGGCTGTGGCGCTGCTGTGTTAAACACACATTTTGGTAAGACCTTTCTACCTGTAGGAAAGCCATTTAAAATCTTTAAATAATGAGTATTGTTATGCTATAACATACAACATAAGAAGGGGCTGTAAAAAAACAGCTCTGACGAAATGCCATAGCGACATCAGATGATGTTACTATGGCATT
>JAEZQN010000065.1 GCA_023441145.1 Bacillota bacterium | reverse complement strand
GAGCTGGAATGATGTTAGGTTATGACAACATAGAGAGTACTACGGAAGTACTACAAATGCATCCAGATGGTAAAGTATGGATACATACAGGAGATTTTGGATACATGACTGAGATTGGTGAAGTATTTGTACTAAGTCGTGGATTACATAAAAGGTATGATGGAGACTATCTTTTCCCAATCCTAATGGAGAATAGAGTAGTGGAAATACCAGGAGTTGATGATGGTTTCTTTGTTATAGTAAAGGACCGAGTACATGAGGGGTACTCAGAACCTTATTTATACTTGATTCTAGAGGAGGGAGTAATTTTAGAGCAGGTGGAAAATAGTATATTAGAGAGACTAAAACCATATGAATATCCAGTTAAAATTAATGTTATTAAGGAGCGCCCATATTACCATTTTAAAACAAACCGTAGACAGTTAGCGGAGGAAATTATGAGGGAATTAGACGGTCAGAATAACGATCATACAGAGGTTAATGAACTGGAAGATATGATAGAGGGAACTATTAATTTTCAGTTGATGCTAGATTGATGAATTAGATACTTGGGAGGGAAAGATATGAGAAGGTATTTTAATAAACTTGTTGCATGGATGCTTACTTTGGTTCTGACAATGAGTTTAATGACTTCAGTGGTTTGGGCAGCACCACAGCAACAGGAGACGAATGATAGTAAGAATTCTTCTATAACCAGTGATACAACTACTATTAATAAAAATGATGTAGCACCTAAGCCATTTACGAGTACAGAGGATCTTGTCGCTCAAATGAAAGCAGAGAAGGCAAAGAATCCGGAGTCAGAGGTTATAAATCCACAAGAGATTGAGATGCTTAACAAAGTAACTGCTTCTGCAGAGAGGAAAGGCCTCTATACCATAGAGCAGATTAGAGCAGAGTTAGAAATAGCAATATTTACTGATGGTGAAGAATCAACTACAGATGTGTCTAAGTACAATCTGACGAGGGAAGAGATACAGTTTCTAGCAGGGCTTGTGTTAAAGGAGAATAGTGCAGATTTACTTGTGATACTAACCTTTACGGCAAATGCATAGGAATTGCAACTGCTATGAAGGTCAAGATGAGTCAGACTTATGAAAATGGACTAAACGAATTAGATAAGATAGAAGGAGTTGGAGAGTTTGATACAGCAACCACTGAGGGAGTTTTAAAGGAGGGTGAGACTACCTCTGATAACCAGCTAAAGGAAGACACAAACTCTGAGACAGATACTTCTACTTTAAAGAAAAAATCTGCAAACAAAAGTGCTTCTTTATCTTCTGATAATGCAAGAAGTAGTGAACTTAGCGTTGCTACTACTGCCAGTGCAATTGGAAGCTATAGCAATCCAACTTTTGAGTGGACAAGTGACAATACGGGATGTACAGCTACCTTTACTTTGGAGGATGGTTCAACAACTAACAAGGCCTGTACTGTTACAAGTGAGACGGTAGATGCTAGCTGTGATGTAGATGGATATACACTTTATACAGCTGAATGTGTCTATAATGATCAAACCTATGTAACCAATAGAAGAGTTTTGAATCAAATAGATCATGAATACGGTGCTCCAACATTTACTTGGACACGTACTACAGATGGAGATTTTACTTGTACAGCAAAGTTTACATGTGATAAGTGCTAAGGAGAAAAAGTAATTGAGCGTAGTGTCACTATGGTACAGAATCAAGAAGGCTGTATGATTTATACAGGTATTTGTACATTCTACGGACAGGAATATTCGGATGTATATGATGCTACAACAAAACAGCTTTATGCAGATTGGGCTTCGTTATGTCAGTTCTATAGGACTATGCTCAGTACTATGGTGTAACAGTTGAATATTGGACGTCTAAAAACACTGAATCAAACCCTATGGGAGCTATAAAAGAGCTGGTTGGTTATAATGAGAATGCCACTATACCGGCAGCGTACATGGATCAGATTGTAGTTGGAATAGAGCAGGCTTTTAGTGCCTACGTATATTATTATGGTCCTTACTTACTTCAAATTCGTGACGAAGCATTGTTAAAGCTTGATTCTCAAATGACTGATTTGCAAAAAGCCCTTGTTCTTCATGACTATTTAGCTAATAAAGCCAACTTTGATATGTCAAGTCTTGCTAAGATGCAAAATGGGGAGTCTAACCCTGACTTTATCGAGATGACTCCTTTTGGAGCACTTCTTCTTGTGGTAGGTGCAAGGGTGTTTTAGAGGAAGGAAGTACTGAGACAGCCACTGAGCATGATTATGATGTTCCGGTATTTGCGTGGACAAAGGAGGATTATACTTATACCTGATTGGCCTCCCATTATTGTAAGATTTGTAATGCCTCAGAACCTGTAGCTTGTACCGTTACTAGAACATCTAGTGCAACCAATACGAAAGCAGGAACAGCAACCTATGTAGCGACCTGTACAGTGGATGGTCAGACGTATACTGATACGTTTACATGGGGATATCATGAGGATGTTAGTAGAAGCTGTATCGCAACCTATACCTGTGCTAGAGGCGATAGCGCTACAAAGACAGTAGAATGTAAGGTGGTAAGGGATAGTATAACGGAGGCTACTTGTGAAAATGAGGGTACTGCGAGTTATACAGCAACCTGTGTTGTAAGTGGAGAGAATTATACAGATACTAATATAGATACCATAAAGGCTGAAGGTCATACTTTTAAACAGCTAGACTATGTATGGGAAGTTGACGCCAACGGTAATGTAACCTGTAGAGTAAGTGGTTACTGTACGACATGTAATGGATCTCAGACCATGGACTGTAACGTGTCTAAGAAAATAATTACACCACCTTGTGAAGGGGCTGGAAGTTCTGATTATACTGCAAGCCATAACATAGGGGATCAGTTATATTCCATTACCAGAAACATAAAAACAGTAATTGCGACGGGTCATTCCTATGGAGAACCAAGCTTTAAGTGGGGAGATAATAACACCTGCACAGCTGAGTTTACCTGTGCGAATTGTAGTAAAATTGAAAAAGTCTCCTGCAATGTGACATCAACGACCACCGCAGCAACTTGTACAGTACCTGGTACTATCGTGTATACAGCAACCTGTTCTTTTAATGGTAAGGATTATCAGAATAGTAAAACAGAAAGCATTTCTAAAATAGCACATGAGTATGTTTATACAAATGTTTATACAAATAACCCGGATGGTAGCCGTACGGGAACCTGTATACACTGTAAAAATCAGGAAGCAAATGGAATAAAATAGCCGAGATAACAGGAAATAGCTATACCGATAAGAAATTAATTACAGGGACCATCTATGAATATAAGGTACAAGGAGTAAATTCTATTGGCAACGAGAATATAAACAATTACTCTGTAAAAGCAAAGCCAGTAGTGGCTACTCCTTCTGTTAAGGCAGCTTCTTCCGGATATTCTTCAATCAAGATTAGCTGGAATAAGGTCTCTGGTGCAAATGGATACTATGTATATGTGAAGTCCGGTACTACATGGAAACGAATATCGACAATAACTAAAGGAAATACCCTTTCCTATCAGCACACCAAGCTTGTTTGTGGAAAAACCTATACATATACCGTAGTTGCTTATCGAAAGGTAGGTAAATCCATTGTAAGAAGTGCTTACAATAAAACAGGAGTCAAAGGTATGCCAGCTCTTTCTATACCAAAAGTAGTTAAGGCTACCGCCAGCAAGAATAGCGTAGCTTTGAAGTGGAATAAGGTAGCTGGTGCATCAGGATATTACATCTATTATAAAACAGGGAATTCTAACTATAAGAGGATTAAGACAATCGCCAATGGAGCAACCATTAGCTGGAACAGTAAAGGATTAGCAAAAAACAAGAATTATACCTACGCTATCGTAGCATACAGAAAAGAGAAGGGAAGCATCGTAAGGAGTGGTTATAAGGCCTTTACGATAAAGACCAAAGCGAAATAAACATTTGTAAGGATACAGTAGGACCTTTGTTCCAAAGCCCAGAGCGTTAGGGGAGGAGCAAAGGTCTTATTTTTTCGACATAATTGTATTTATATATAAAAAAGTGCACAATATAGAGATTTGTGTCATATCTTATACTAACTAATGAGAAATGGGATGATGAAGGTGAATATACAGAGAAGGGACCATCAAAAGAAGGACACAACTTGCGATGTGTCTGTATCTATTCCATTGGATATCGCATATGGGCTTGATCTTGATCCACAGATTGAGTTTGGAAGAGTAAAATCCTATCCTGTGAGAAGAAGAGTATGCCGAAGAAGAGATGGTACGTTTGTTATGTATCAACTGATTTGTGTTGAAATACCATTTGATATAGATGTTGAGATAGAGTGTCCCAATTATTTGTCCAATAATAATGATATAGTTAAGGAATGAATAGAATGAGTGCATTGCAACTTTTCAATAATCGAGCAGACTATTCGTTGGTAGAAGGTTCTAATTTGCCATTTGAATTTGAACTAGACACCGAGAAGTCTATATTAGATCCTCCAGAAGGAATTAATCAAAAATTTGTTTATAATGTAACAGCAAAAGGAAAAGAAAGTGCGGGGCTTAAAGATTTAAGTTATTTCCTTCTTTCTATCAGCCCTTCCATAACAATAGAAGACATTATAAACCCTACTATGACGTTGAATGGTAATGTATATCATAATGGAGAGTTGAGTATTGTAGACGATAGAAATGATAATGGCAGTTATGGATTAAAGGTTTTATTTAAGCCTACTTCCTTGTCAAAGTTAAAACCTACAGTATTTACTTTTGCCTTTGAACTTGCTAATGCCGTTGGCATAGGTCCAATTGATTTATTAGTAAAAGGTGGGAGTCAACTCTTAAATACTCTTAAGATAGGAGGTCCTGTTGTTGATGAAATGATAGGCCGAGATACTGTTATTTATAGAAGAATAGAGGTATGTACACCAGTTGAAATTACACCAATTGTAAGACATGGATGTGTTACCACTTATAGTTGTGGAAGCCCTATAGTGAGTACAATTCCTTGTTCAGGTTCCTCACAAAAATGTAAGTTTTATGTAAGGCAAAATATGCGAGTGAGGATACCATTATCTTACTCGGTAACTGCAGTAGTAAGTGCTTCAACCACTGATTTTGGCCTCCTAGCTGGAGATACAGTGACAGAAACCAATGATTTTATTGAAGATACTGGATGTAAAAATTGTACTGAGGAAACAACTGATTTGTAATACAACATAGATGAAGTAAGGGAGGCGCGTGAAAGGGATGTGCCTCCCTTTTAATTGCTTGAGCAAAAATTGCATTTGTGCTATAATAAGCTTTATGTAAATTTGGTATAAGACAACTAAGGAGGACAGTATGGTTGGCGTATTAGTAAATACAGTAGCGGTACTGGTAGGCAGTTGTATAGGATTAATCTTGAATATAGGTATTCCTAGAAAAATTACGGATGCAACTATGTTAGGGATAGGTCTATGCACGTTATACATAGGAATCTCTGGTACTCTAAAAGGAAACAATACGATTGTTGTAATTATTGCTATGGTTTTAGGTACAGTATTAGGTACCTGGATTGATATAGATAAAAGATTGAACCATCTAGCGGAATGGGTGGAGAAGAAGGCAAGTTTTGGCGACAAAAGTAAGGTACATAAAAAAACTATAGCTGAGGGGTTTGTTACCGCTAGCTTATTGTTTTGTGTTGGAGCAATGACTATTGTGGGTTCTCTTAATGCAGGGCTATCGGGTGACAACGAGATGCTATTTACCAAATCTGTGTTAGATGCTATCTCATCCATTATGCTATCTGCAAGCCTAGGTGTAGGAGTATTATTTTCTTCTGTTTTTGTTTTGCTATTTCAAGGAGCCATTGTTCTTTTTGCTGGCTTATTGCAACCAATTCTAAGTGAGGTGGCTATTGGGGACTTGACTTGTGTGGGTTCTCTATTAATACTGGGCTTAGGCTTAAACCTGGTAGGAGCTACAAAATTAAAAATAGCTAACTATTTACCAGCATTGTTCTTTACGCCAGGACTGACGTATCTGTTCCTCTGTATTTCTAGTGGATAATCATAGTCGTCCTGGAGAAAGACTACTGTATTTTTCGTTATTTGACGATAAAATAGATGTATCATAGTGATAGAGGTTTGTTGTTGAGGTGTTTGGGAGTATATGGGGATTAGAGTATTCTTCATTAAGGCGAATGTTTGGTTAATAAGTAGTCAACCTTTATTGGTACTGGCTCTTTTTGTCATATGTCTTTTAGTTGTTATAGCTTTCGTATTAGATGCTAAGCTTAGGAAAGCGATAAAAGAAAACCAATCCTTTATTAGCCGAGAAGAGAAATACAAGAAATTCATTGAACTAACCAATGATATGATTTTCGAGTATGATATTCAAACTGACATTATGAATCATTCAGAACGCTATAAAAGTGTATTTGGGCGAAATCCTATTGTCTATAACTATACAGAAGCGTTAGTGGAACTACCTTATGTACATACAGCAGACCAGTCTGTGTTTAAAGAGTTTTGCACTTCGTTACATATTGGGAAAAGTAGCTTTTCCTATGAGTTTCGTTTTTTAAACAAAAGTGGAGAGTATGAATGGTGTCATATTAATGGTAGTAGCTTCTGTGAAGACAAAGGTTTACCTAATAA
>JAEZQN010000416.1 GCA_023441145.1 Bacillota bacterium | reverse complement strand
CTAATTTTGGTAATCTATCAACTATAATCCAAGTCATTATAACACATAAAAAATTTTATTGGCAATTTAAAATGTATGTATTATTTTCTTTTTTCTATTGCATATTAAAACTATAAGGTGTAATATCTTAAATATGAAATGTAGTTTTTAAAACTGTATTATATATTATTAAATACAACTTGATAAAATAGATACTAATTTTTAGGAGGTTTTATTATGAGTAAAACATTAAGTAAGATCAAAGACCCAGGAAGTGCCCTTACCCATTTTATAGGAATGCTAATGGCTTGCTTTGCAGCCTTACCCTTACTGATTAAGGCTGCAACCAATCCAGATAAGATCCACCTTATCTCCCTAAGCATTTTTGTCCTTAGTATGATTGGACTTTATCTTGCCAGCACCCTATACCATTCCTTAAATATTAATCCGAGGATTAACAAACTACTAAAGAAATTTGATCATATGATGATTTCCATTTTAATTGCAGGCACGTACACTCCTATCTGTCTCATCGTGTTAGAACGCAAATGGGGACTTCTTCTATTCTCAATTATTTGGGGTATGGCCATAGGTGGTATTGTTTTAAAGGCAGTTTGGGTAACTTGTCCAAAATGGATTTCTAGTGTCATTTATATTGCTATGGGTTGGACCTGTGTATTAGCCTTTGGGCCGTTGATTAACAGTTTGCCAACAAAGGGTTTCGTATTACTAATTACTGGCGGCGTAATTTATACCATAGGTGGAGTTATTTATGCGCTAAAGCTTCCTATCTTCAACGGACGTCACAAATATTTTGGTTCTCACGAGATCTTCCATCTGTTTGTTATGGGTGGTAGCATCTGTCATTTTATCTTGATGTATCAGATTGTTGCTAATTTTCCTTTGAGATAGGAAAAGGCGGTGGTTTTACCCACCGCCTTTTGTATAAAGCCTATCATAATAAGCTTTATACTATATATGAAGCAACCGAACATGCTAGTACTTCACCAAAAAAAGAGATTCCCTGTATAAAAATTCGGTCGCGATTTTTTATATATGTACGAATCTCTTTTTTTTGGTTAATCTAGTATAATGATAGTATACGCAGTTTTTCAAAAAAGGTTACTTCCTTGTAGTGATTCCTTATAGCACAACAAAGCCCAGGTCTGTCATCACAGCACCTGGGCTTTACTCTTATCTGTTACACACTATAGAACTTCCTCATTTTAGTTTTTGATTACTTTAATAAATACATTGGATTCACAGACTGTTCCTCTTGCATTACCTTAAAGTAAAGATTAGGGCCTTCCACAACATAGTACTTGGTTGGCTTTGCAATCACACCAATTACATCTCCAGTGTCGACGATATCGCCCTTTTTCACCTTCAGACTCTTTAATTGGCCATAAGTTATAGTATAACCACTACCAATATCCATAGTTACTGTTACACCAGTCTCCTCATTTTTAGAAACATCTACAACCTTACCCTTAATTGCACTCTTTACCTTTGTGCCTTCTTTAGAGCTAATTACGATTGCATCGCTACATTTGTACTGACCTAAAGTAGCAAAAAGAACACCATGCTCAATGTCATAAGGAATTATAACATTACCTGTTACAGGCCAAGCAAGTTCTTGCTCTTGATTATAGGACAAATTAACCTTTTCTGTGTTCTGCACTGCGGCTTCTACAGCTTTGTTCTTGTCCGTATTTTCTGCTACTGCATTAGGATCCTTAGTCACATCATTTTCTTTTACCACATTATCGGTCTTCCCAGTACTTTGGGTTGCCTGTGGTGAAGGAGTTGCTGAATTCTTTACTACAGTATCTTTGCCATCTTCCCCTGGGGTATTAGCATTGTTGTCATTTGCTGATTGCTGTTGTGATTGTTTATTCAAATCTGTCAGGTTGTTTGAATTATCCTTGCCAGATGTACTAAAATAAACAAAACATATAGCTGCAACAGCTAAAACACCAGTTAGAAGGGATAAGTAAAATCCTTTTGTTTTTAGGATTTTTGAAAAGTTTTCTTGTTTCATTTTATCACCTCTAAGTCTATTTTCACCAGATTTAGAAGTATTATACATATTTATTGAAAGATATTGCCACATTTACCATATTTCATTATATTTACCAATTACTCTGTAATGGTTGTAAGTTCTGTTTCTGGGTAATACCAAGTGAGAAGTTCTTGATAACTCTGACCTTGTGCTGCCTTTTCATTGGCTCCATACTGACTGAATCCATAACCAGAACCCTTTCCTTTACAAATAATACGAAGATTCCCCTCATACTGAGTAAAATAGAAGTTTGTAGAGTTCAGGTAAAAGCACTGCTGAAACTCTTCCCCTGTAATAGTTTTCTCTCCTACCTTTACCTTTAAGACGTAGCCTGTGCTATCCTGCTTGATGATAGAAAGCTGATCCATTAGTTTTTCGTAATCAAGCTTTCCTACATCATAGGCCTTTTCTAGCATAGAGGCAGCATCAGCAAAGGTAATCTTTAAGGAACTTATCCCCACTGAAGCCTCAATATCCTGACTACTATCCACACTAACGAGATATGGCAGTTTATAACCGGTGGATTCTTCATAATCTCTTGTTTTTCCTGCATTAGCATAGTGGTAACAGGCCAGAATCGGTTTTCCTTCATAGGTTATAAGCTGGTCCTTAGTGCTATAAACAACATTTTCTAAGGTAGAGATATAGGTGGCTGCCTTCTCCTCTCCATACTTCTGCTTAATGGTATCTAGGGCTGCCGTAGGCAAACCGATTCTATCCTTTGTGAGAGCATCCATGGACTTTCCTTCTGCTTGAAGCTGCTGCCATTTATAATACACATTGGTCCTTGCTATGACTGCCATAGCTTTCATTGTATCTAGCTTAAGCTCCAAAGGAACATAGGCTGCAAGGACAGACATTATGTATTGGTCTAGATCTTCTTCCCCAACTGCGGATATTATTATGAAATCGCCTTCCTCAGTCACCTTAGCAGCTTCTTGATTGGAAGAGTCTGTAGCTTTCCCAGAGATTAATAATGTAAAAAGAAAGGGAAACAAAAGCACTCCTAGAATCACACCTACTACTTTTATAATAATTTTCCCCATACAATACCTCCCATCCGTCTGCAAATACGCAAACAGGTGCTTGTATATTATATGGGGACAAGTTACATTTATACCAAATTTCTTTTTAACGCTTCTACATTCATTCCATAGGTTAAGGCAGTCTCTCTGTCAATTAGCCCTTCCTTATAAAGCTCTAGAATGCTATCGTCCATAGACTTCATATTTTCCTTCCTGGAAGAGTGAATCACCGTATCAATTTGATGAACTTTGCCATCACGTATCATGGTTTTTATTGCGCTGTTAGCCATTAGGATCTCGAAGGCTGGTACCTGTCCCATTTTCTCGGAAGGAAGTAGCTGTTGGGACACGATGCTTTGGAGTACCATAGAAAGTTGAATACGAATCTGTTGCTGCTGATTCGGTGGAAATACATCTACTACACGGTCTATGGTGTTGGCTGCCCCTACTGTGTGAAGGGTAGACAGTACCAAATGCCCAGTTTCTGCTGCGGTCATGGCAATCTCAATGGTTTCTAGATCACGCATCTCCCCAATGAGAATAACATCTGGAGATTCTCTCATGGCAGCCTTAAGGGCACGGCTGTAGGAAACAGAATCTATGTTAATTTCCCTTTGACTCACAATACTCTTTTTATGTTTATGTAAAAATTCAATTGGATCCTCTAGGGTGAGGATATGACAGTTTCGATTCTTATTGATTTCATCTAGAATATAGGATAAGGTAGTAGACTTTCCACTTCCTGCTGAACCAGTGACAAGAATGAGCCCTTTTTGTTTCTTACTCAGGTCTAATACTGCGGGAGGAATCCTCATCTCATTTACATCCGGAAGCTCAAAGGCTACTACTCTAAGTACAGCTCCCCACGTTCCCCTTTGTTTAAACACGTTGATACGAAACCGGCCAATGCTAGCAATAGAAAGGGCAAAATCATCATCCCCCTCTTTTCCTGATAGTAAGTCTCTCTTACATAGCTCATACATCTTTCCTACATACTGTTCCGTGTTCTCTGCAGTGAGACGCTCCTCAAACATCTTGGTGATGACTCCATCAATCTTAAAGGAAATTGGCTGTCCCACAATAAAAAAGACGTCGGAAGCATTGGCTTTTACTGATTCTTGTAAAATATGTGTTAATTCCATCGTTTAACTCCTTATCTATTCCTCTTCAATTCGTCCATCCCAAAATTGGAAGTTGTTAAAATCATAGTCCCCAACTGTAGCCTGGTTAACCTTCCAGGTAGTAACATTGTAAAGACAAGCTGATGCTTCCCCTAAATCATAAGAAAGCTCTACATGAAGAGTCGCATTATCATTCATTGTTATCTCATAAGAAATGGTTCCTGTTCGCTCTGAACTTGTCTTTAGAAGTGGCTTACTAGGTAAGCTTTCTAGCTTCTCCTCAAGTAACTTAGGTACTTTCTTAGCTTCTAGTAACACCTGATCAATCTTAGCTAGAACCTCTTCTGCCTGACTGTCAGCTGCATAATATTCTTTGATTGCAGTTCTTGTTTTCTTGGCTAGCAATAAATCACTGTTGGAAGCTTTAATAGACAGTACTGCAAAAATTGCTAAAGCAAATACTACAATAATTAAGATAATGGAGGACCCACCTACATTAATTTTAAACTCATTTCTCTTTTCCATAGTCCCTCCTTACTGCCCAAGAGATGCAGAAATGCTGCTTCTCTTGTAGCTTTTACAGGTAATGGAGGCAAGAGGATCTTCATCCTCTTTAATCACTGCATAAGCCTTATCCTTGGTTATCTGAATATCAGCAGTAAGTAAATTAGTATTCTCAACTGGTGTTTCTGTCACCATGATGGTCATGGTATAGGCTTTCTTATCTACACTTTCCTTCCAAGAACTATCATAGTATTTCTCATATACTTTAGAATTTCCATCCTCTTTTACCAATACTAGACCTAGCTCCTTTATAGCGTCTTCTATGGAGGCTTCTATCTTTATTGTCTCACCAGCACTTTGGGCCAGAATGCAAGCCTTACTGATATCCTTTGCCTTAGTTTCTAGAGAATTAGCGCCTAGAAAGAGTCTCATGAGAAAGACACTGACAATGGTAAGAATGCCTAAGGTAATAATAATTTCTAACATGGGCATATTCAGTTTTCGACTTTTTACTTTCTCCGTCATAGGCTATCTCCTAGTCCTTACATGTAACACAAGGGCTTCCTCCTCCCCACTGCCATTGCTAGCAGTAAGTAAAAGTCCTGTGTCTCCTAGGCTTTCCATGTGAAAGTTCTCTATCTCCATAATCTCATAGCCATAGCCTTCATTCTCTAGATAGAACTCTCCTCCCTTTTCATGGAACACCTCATATAGTCTTCCTTTATAAAAGTAGAGTAATCTCTCGTAAGATACCCCTTCTATTTCCTCTTCTATAACGATAATATCAGTATTTTCGCGATTGTCTAAGTACACCATACCTTCCACATCTGCTTGTCTTACTTTAGTGGCAACATAGGAAAGGGAGGTTCTTAATTTAAAGTTATTGGAATTCTCTGATACTATGTTCTTATAGACCTGCACCCCCACATAAGCAAGTACTAGGGAGGAGATTGCAAAAGCTCCTAGAATTCCAATTGTACAAAGAAAGTTAACAAAAAAGGATTTTCTTTTCGTATTCTCCAATTTTCACACCCCTACTTCTCATAAACTACTATGGTTGGCATAATATTGCTAGCAAAGCAACCATATTCTACCCCGTACTTCTCCTTGTTATAAACAATCCCATAATTCTCTTCTAGATACGTAAACTCAGCGGGATACATTCCTTCTATGGCATAGCATTGTACCGTAGCTCTGCGTACGGATTGTTCTAATAACTCCAGATTCTGCACTTCATTTATATTGCTAAAATAGTCTAATCCCTTTAATAACACCCCAATCAATACTGAAAAGATAGCTATAGGTAGTGCAATTGTTTTAATTATGTAACGAAATAGACCTTTTTTACGTTTCATTCCCTAAGGCCTCCTAACCGATCGCAGAGATAATGCTCACTAGAGGTAACATAACGGAAACCAAAACCATTCCTACAATTACCGATAAGGAAACGACCAAAGCGGTTTCCACCACAGTTGAAATACTACTTAAGGACTGATCAATCTCTACATCATAGCGGTCAGTTAGCTTCTGAAATACCACATCCAAAACGCCTGTTTTAGCACCTACACTAACCATTCTTCCATTCATTCCAGAAATCAGATCATTCTCCTTAAGCGCTTCTTCTAGTGCTACATTCTTAGCCACCTGTTCCTTACAACCTGTAATTCTCTTCTTTACCACGGGATGATTCACTAACTCCTCCACTAGACTTAAAGACTCGTTACTGTCAAGTCCACTGGTAATCATTAAGGACATAGCAGAAACAAATTTACCTATTCCAAGGCGATACATCACTCTTCTTGTAAATGGAAGTCGATTCCCTAAATTGGTGAGAAATCGTCTTCCCTCTTTTGTGCGATACCACACCACCAAGACTAAGACTAAAATGAAAACCGTAAAAACCACAACTGCTATAATTTTGCCCATCCACATGGAGGCGGACATCATATTACCTGAGGATGCAGCTACATCCGTATCTAACTCTTCAAATACACTCTGAAACATTGGTAGTATTTTAGCCACTAAAACCAAAATAATTACTCCCATCATGGCAAATAGCATAATTGGATAAAATACCACATTTTGAATACTTGTTTTTATTGTATGTTCTCTATCATAATAACGGGCAAGAGACTCCATGACTTCCTCTAATTTACCAGTCGTCTCCCCTATTTTCACCATATGTACCATGTAGTCAGGAAATACCTTAGTGTTCTGCAAGGCTTCATAAAGGGGAATGTTCTCCTTTACCAAGGCATCTACTTCCTTAAGAATTTCCTTTAACTGAGGATTCTCCATTTCTTTATAAAGAATATAGGTTCCTTCATAGATAGGAATCCCTCCATTTAAAATAAGTGCAATCTGCTCACAAAATGCCGATACCTCTGCTGCAGATAGCATCTTCGACTTTATTTTTCTCATTACCCTAGCGGAACCAGGCTCCTTCAAAAGAAGAGGTCCGTATCCTCCTTCCCCTACCGTAGACAAAATACTAATCTTTCCTTTTCCATTATAACTCAAAATGGGACAAAATTATATCCCTTTTTTATAGAGTGGGAATGGTATGTATGTACGTGTGAGTTATGGGTAAAAAAGAGTGTTGTTCCATAGCTTACAAAAGCCATATCACAACACTCTTTTACTACATATATTCTCTTAACTCTCTTCTTCTAGCTCTACTGTCACTTTATCTAAGTGCCAAATATCCTGTACATACTCCTCAATTGTTCTATCAGAGGAGAATTTTCCACAAGAAGCAACATTCATAATGGCCATCTTCGCCCACTGAGCTTGGTCTCTGTAAGCCTTATCAACTTCCTTTTG
>JAEZQN010000415.1 GCA_023441145.1 Bacillota bacterium | reverse complement strand
CCATTCTTAATTAGTAAGTCCATATTCATCCTCCATTCCTATAAGGCACAGGCAACCTTATGTAAATAAGCTTAAGGATACTTCACATAAGATGCCTGGTGCCAAACCATTTATTCCTTATTTAAAGTTGTCATATTTATAAACAAGAACCAGACCAGATCTCTGATATACTTGAGCAATTTCAAGCAAACTCATACCACCTGCATTAGCAGAGATTAAATTGGAAACCCATGTCACACCAAAATCAACGGTTCCATTATTAACTGCTGTAGTCTCACTGATGTCACCACCGCCAGACACAATATCTACATTGAGACCAACTTCGTCATAATATCCTTTGTCTTTTGCTACATAGTAGCCCATAAACTGAGCCTGTGGTAACCATTTTAGCTGTATGGAGACATCCTTCTTTTCAACAGCAAACTTACCGTCAGAAGAAGCTAATGCATCCGTAATAAAGGAGGCATCTCGAATATCATCTAGGGTAATGGCCTTTAATTTATCTGCTGCTGTTGCATCATCTAGCTTAATATACTGTTTTGCTAAATCAAGAGTCTGCTGCATCGCTTTTTCATCCATTTTCCCAATATCAGATACCACGTTACCATTCACATCTGTCTCAACTAACTTTTTCACTTCAGAAGCCATATATGCTTGATGATCTGCGGATACAGAGGAGCCATATTTGTATACAATTTCTGCTGCTTCCTTTGGATTTTCACAAGCATACTTCCATCCTTTTAAGGAGGCATACAAGAAAGCCTTTACAGTATTAGGATTCTCCTTAGCAAATGCCTTAGTACAAAAGATATTATCCTCAAGCATTGCCACGCCTTCTTTATTCATATCAATGATACCTACCTTGTCCCCGTAGCCATAACCACCATCATAATCATTCACTACAAGGCCAAGTTCGTTATATGTCATGGCAGAGGCTAAGGTAATAGAGTCATCATCAAAACCATCCATATCGAAGGCTTGACTAAGATATTTGATATCTTGACCATTCTTAGCTAACAATGCTTGCACCTCATACTCATTTCCAAGGCCCCAGTTTCCTACCTTGCCATCCTTTGCTGCTTTCACTACAATATCTGAACTTGACATTGTTGGAGTTTTTGTAGAAGCAGTGGTTTGCGTAGGAGTAGCTGTGGCAGGTTTATTAGAATCGCTGTCCTTAGAACTACTTGTGGAGTCTTTACAACCTACAACACAGGTAATTGTAAATACCACCAAACTTAATAATGCTACTAATTTTTTCATTTCTTTTCTCATATATTTTCCTCCTTTTAAATGGGTTTTATATTCAATTAAGTGTCATGCTTATGCATGCTTCCTTAACAAAATACTTTGAACTAACATTAATATTCCATACATGACAATACCAATGAGACAGGCAACTACAATATAAGCCCATGCCGCCGAATACTGTGCCAATACAATATTTTCTCGAATTTGTCTTCCGACACCAACAATGTACTCAGCAAAATACTCACTTACTAATGCACTAATGACACTTGCTGGGACCGCCACCTTAAGGGCTGTAAATATGTAGGGTACGCTATTAGGAATCCTTAGTTTATATAAGGTCTTCCATTTCCCAGCAGCTATTGAGCGCATTAGATCTTCTGAATAGGGTTTTAAATCAGTCAATCCCCGAAATGCATTCATACTCATATTAGCCATGCAAACAATCACTACCACCAGAATCTTTGCAACCATACTTCTAACATTGGCATCACTACTTACGTCCTTGGTCCAATTGGTCATAACAGGGGCCAGTGCCACAATAGGAATGGCATTAAAGGCAGCTACAAGAGTAACACCACTGCTTCCCCATTTAGGAAATAAGGCAGCAACAACAGCAAGCAAATATCCTAATAAAGAACCACCTAGTAAGCCCAGAATTGCTACCAATACAGTAGCTTTCACATCAACCATAATATTGCCTATGTTATCTCCAATGATTGTAACAATTCTCCCAGGTAAGGGAAGTGTAAAAGTATCCGTATGTAATATAGTGTGTAAAATCTTTGTCTGCCAGGCTACTAGAATCAGTACCCCAAATAACAGTGGTAAAACCACCCCTTCTAAAACTAGAATTCTTTTATTTTCCTGCATTCTTGCCCACAAACTTTTCCTTCTTTTCATTTTCGAACTCATGATTTACACCTCCTCTTCCTGTTCTGAGGGGTGCAGATTCTCTCAATTACACCCATCAGCTTGGAACTAAGAATTCCCACTACTGCACTAAAGAAAATAATGATCCAAAATACATAGATGGACATAGCGTGTTTTTGAGATTGAGAAAGCATACATCCTAATCCACCATCTCCCTGCAAAGTGTCTACTAATATAGAAGCAGTAATGGCCATTGGTGCCGATATCTTGAGGCCGGTAAAAAAATAAGGAATTGAATAGGGAATTAATACCTTTCTATAGATCGTTGATTTCTTTGCTGCATAGGAATACATCAACTCGTATTTTTCTCTTTCTACTGCATTGAACCCTGCTAGAGTATTGGTTGCCACTGGATAGAAGGTAAGTATAGCTGCAATAATAATTCTGCTTGCGTTAATATTTCCCGTGATTGCAAGTATGATAGGTGCCATGCCTAAAATAGGAATCATCTGTATTAACATTAAATAAGGAAATATGACCTTTTCTGCAATCTTTGATATTTTTAATAGTAAGGCCATTCCAAATCCTAACATGGTGCCAAGGAGGAATCCATATAATGCTCGAAGAAGGGTTTTCCCTGCACTAGATAGTACCACCACTAAAGCGGTATCACCGTTGGCTACTGGTTTATCACTTACTATGGAGCCAATAATCTGATATAAATGGGGTAAAACATTCTCCGGAGTTCTCTTACTTGCTTCCACGGCATTTGCACCAATTTCCCAGACAGCGATTAGGGCTAGAACCCAAGCTAACATGGTAATCCATTTTGGTATCTTTCTTTTTTTCATAGACTCCCTCCCTCGAAGCTATCACGGACCTTCTTTACTAGTCGTGTAAACTCTAGAGTCTCTTTTATGTCTATACTTCTTGGTCTTGGTAAATCAATATCTACGATGGCAGATAATCTTCCTGGATGTGGAGAGAGCACACAGACACGGTCTGACAAGAATACAGCCTCTGAGATATTGTGGGTAACAAAAAGAACGGTCTTATTAGTCTGTCTCCAAATTCCAAGTAGATCCTCATGAAGTTTTTCCTTGGTAAACTCATCTAATGCGGAAAATGGTTCATCCATTAACAGAATCTCAGGGTGAATCGATAGGGCTCTGGCAATATTTACTCTCTGCTGCATCCCACCACTTAACTGTTTTGGATAATGCTTTCTAAAATTAGATAAGCCCACCATTTCAAGCATTTCCTCCGCTCGCTTATGCCTCTCGGCTTTAGTAAAATGTAGGGTTTCCAGTGGAAGTTCAATGTTCTGTTGCACTGTTCTCCAGTCAAACAGTACTGCACTTTGAAAAACGATACCAAATTTTTTTTGAAGGCGAATTTCCTTTGGAGTCATTCCAGCAATATGAACTTCACCATCCGTAGGTTCTAGAAGATCTGCTACGATGCGAAGTAAGGTCGTCTTTCCACAACCTGATGGCCCAAGAAGTGAAATAAATTCTCCTTTATAGATATCTAAATTCACATTGGTTAAGGCCGTTATGTCATTTCCACTATTATCCTTAAAAGTCATCCCCAATTTCTTCATCTTTATCTCAATCTCTTTTTTGTTTTTATCCATAACTTCGCTCATATGAAAACCTCCCATGCAATTTATAATTGAAAAGCAGGCAATAGGGCTAACCTCTTATCAGCTCCATTGCCTGCTTTTTCTATTATTCCCTGAGTCCACAAACTCTCTTATAGATCTTTATGCAATCTTCCTTTGTAACTGTTTTTATTGTATTTGCAGGGCTTTTTGAGGCGATTGCATCCTCTGCCATTTTATCTAAGGCCTCTAAAAACTCCTCCTTACTAATATCATAATCCATCAATGATGGTACTTGACAAAGTGAGCATAATTGTTCGACCTCCACTAAAAACTTAACCGCTGCCTCTAAGTCGGTATCCTCTTCTTTGGCTGCCCCAATTACCTTACCCAGATTGGCAAATCGATTAATGGCACCATCCAAAGCAAAAGCGAGACAATCTTTTAACAGTATCGCATTAGACATTCCGTGGGGTACATGAAAGAGGGCACCAATTGGGCGACTCATTCCATGAACAATGGTAACACTGGAGTTGTTAATACATATTCCTGCTTCTAGTGCTGCTAAAGCCATCTGCTCTCTTGCTACCACATCATACCCGTTATAGTAGACAATAGGAAGATACTTCATGATTCTCTTTACAGCAGATATCGCTAAGGTATCCGTTAGTTCAAAAGCTTTCTTTGAAGTGTAAGCCTCCACTGCATGAGTTAAAGCGTCAAGGCCTGTTGCAACAGTAATTGACTTGGGCATATCCATGGAAAAATCATAGTCTACTACGGCAATTGTAGGTACAAGTTTATCCCCCTTAAGTAGCATCTTAATTCCATTGTTACTATCCGTAATAATTGTGAATTTAGTGGCTTCAGACCCTGTACCTGCCGTAGTGGGAACGGCGATGATGGGAGGAATCACCCCTGTAATTTCTTTGTTCAAATAATCAGAAATCTTTCCCGTATTAACAGACATTGCTGCTATTGCTTTTGCTGCATCTAGGGGACTTCCACCACCAATTCCAATAACAAACTGACACTTACTTTTCTTGTAAATAGAAAGGCCATTCTCAATCATAGTGTCTGTAGGCTCTCCACTTATCTCATCAAAAGTGGTTAGGCTAACCTCTTCTTTCTGAAGAGTATCTACTAATTTCTCATACATTGGGGACTTACCTATATGCTTATCTGTCACAATAAGAGCATTCTTACCACAGGCTTTTATGTAGGGTGCGGCCTCTTCTATGGCATTTTTACCTATAAAAATATGTTGTGGAACTGTGTAGTGAGACATATATATTCCCCCTTTTCCCTAGCTTACTATTTTTTCATCTACTATAACTAATACCTGATCTAATTTTGCTAACTCCTGCAGGAGCTGTTCCTTTGTAATAATTAATGGTGGACATATAAAAATCATATTCTCATGTGAGTAAGTCATAAAGCCTTTCTCCTTCAACAATCCGATAATCTTTCCCATGATTCCATCCGGATCCTTCCCATAAGGAACAATTGGTTCCTTTGTTTCTTTATCTTTCACTAGCTCAACACAGGAGAATAGACCAATATAACGAACATCTCCTACACATTGATGCCTCAATTTTAATTCCTCAAGTTTCTCTCCTAATAGCTTCCCAACCACATTGACATGTTCTAACACATTAGCCTTACTATAATAATTCACACAAGCAACTCCTGCTGCACAGGCTAAAGGATGGCCACTATAGGTTAGCCCACAGGATAAGAAATAATCGTCAAAATAGGATGCTATTACTTTGCTTACGGCTACCCCTCCAAGCTGTACATAACCACAGGTGACACCTTTTGCGAAGGTTACCATATCTGGTACTACATCATAATTCTCAAAGGCGAACATCTTACCCGTTCTTCCCCATCCTGACATTACCTCATCACAAATCATTACGATTCCATACTCATCACAAAGCTTTCTCACTCCTGGTAAATATCCCTTTGGTGGAAGTATAATACCATTGGAACCAGTAATGGTTTCAAGAACGATGGCAGCAATACTTTCTGGGCCTTCGTATAGGATTTGCTCTCTTAATTTAGCTATATAATAAATCGATGCATCCTCTTCAGAGGGAAAGGCTAACTGTTCTCGATAAAGGTAAGGATCAAAGAATTTCACAAACCCTGGAATTCCAGGTTCAAGGGGATATCTCCTTGGTTCTCCAGTCAAATTACCGGCTCCGAAGGTAGAACCATGATAGCTTCTGTAGCGACTAAATACTTTCTTTCTTCCTGTATACATACGAGCCATCTTAATAGCATTTTCGTTAGCATCTGCCCCTGCATTGGTAAAAAATATTTTCCCAAAGGTCTCTGGAAGTAGCTTAATGATCATCTCTGCTAATGTAGATCTAGACTCTACTGCATAAGATGGCCCCATAAAACAAAACTGATCTACCTGCTCTTTTATTGCATCTGCAATGTCTTGATTCCCAAATCCCAAATTTAAATTCACCAGTTGTGAAGACATATCTGTATATCGATTGTCATCATAATCATAAAAGTAGATCCCCTCCGCTCTTTTTACAGCAATCGGATTCATGTTTCCTTGTTTACTCCAAGATTGTAGTACATAATCCCTTTGATTACTTTTTACTTTTTCACCATTCATAGCATTCCCTCTCCTCTATATGTATTATGTCAAGTGATCTACACTAGCACCAAACTGTTTTTATAGGGCTATTATATCCTAGAGATATTTAAGAACAATAAACCGAAGCCTAAAATGGTCTGTGCTAAAGCACAAATTCTATCCCCCTCCTTTGTATCCAATACTTGACAAATCTATAAAATGCTTTATAATTACAGCAAAGGCGAAGGTGCAGAAGCATCTTCGCCTTTTTTATTAAGAAAGTAGGTGTTTGTGTGTCAGTAGAATTAAAACGACTCATCGAAAAAGTATCTCATATGGATATTACCTTAATAGCAGGGAAAGGTGGCATGAGTAACATTGTTAGTTGGGTTCATATGGTAGAAACAAAAGAGGCTTCCACTTTCTTAGAAGGAGGAGAAATTGCATTTTCCACTGGAATTGGTCTTAACGCTAGCCAAACCCTTCTAGATCTTGTTCGTAATATTTGGAAGCATAAGGCTTCAGGCATTGTTCTTAATACTGGCCCATTTTTAGAAACGATTCCAAGTGAAATAATTGACTTTGGAAATCAACATGATTTCCCCATTTTTTTAGTCCCTTGGAAAATTCATATTGCAGAAATAATGCGTATTTTCTCCTATACCATTACAATTTCAGAACAAATAAGTCTGGCCATTGCCTCTGCGTTTAAAAATGCCATCTTTTTTCCGAAGCAAGAAGAGCTTTACCTAGTTCCTCTATTGCAACATGGATTTAAAGTTGATTTTGGATATCATGTCTGTGTCATCAAGGTGGTCCATAATAATCAAGATGCTATTGATAACAATCGACTTACCTATCTTATTATGTATATAGATAACTACATACAACATCGTAAGTATGATTCCTTTGCTACCTTTTCTAATGAAAATGATATAGTACTAGTATTAGCCAATTATTCAGAAGATCGTATACGCTCCTTTATGGGGGACATAAAAGCATATCTTGATCAATACCTACAGAAAACAGAGTGTTACTACATAGGCATTGGAAAATGTACAAAAAGTATTCGATGTCTATACAAAAGTCACAGCCAGGCACTAAAAATTCTTAAGCTTCAGTCCTTAGGAAAATTTTCTCCTGACATGATATGCTATTCTGATATGGGAATCTATAAATTGCTCATGGGGGTAGAAGATCCAGATATTTTACTAGAATATTATGAGAAAACAATAAAGCCACTAGAGGATTATGATACTAAAAACCGTTCGAATCTATGTGAAGTATTAAGATGCTATCTAAGTCATAATGGAAGTGTAATGGATACTGCCACTGAACTATTTGTCCATAGAAATACAATAAACTACAAGCTTAATAAAGCCTCAGAAATACTACATGCTAATCTATCTGATCTGGATACTAGACTAAAACTTTCTCTAGGTTTTATGCTACAAGATATGTTATAGGCAAATAAAGAAAACCACCTATTTGTGCAAATCAAACTGGCGGTTTTCTTTATTTAATTATATATAGGATTATCTAAAATTATACTCTGTTAGAATTTTGTCTCTTCCTGTTGTTACATCATTAAAATATTCATAAAAGGAAAGCCCTAAATAACTACCAGAAATATTAAATACTTTATCATAACCTAGATTCTGCACTACTCTAGCTGCATTGTAACTTCTTTGACCAGTTCGACAG
>JAEZQN010000413.1 GCA_023441145.1 Bacillota bacterium | reverse complement strand
ACCAAATACACCGAGAACGACAGCAAATACAGCAGCGATTCTTAAACAAGATGGATCGTAATTTTTGGTTACTGCAAGAACACCGGTATTTTCGCCATATGTAGTATTAGCAGGTCCACCGAATAAGCCAGCCATTGAAGTTGCTAAACCATCTCCAATTAAGGTACGATGTACACCAGGATCTGCAATAAAGTTCTTTCCTACAACAGCACTGTTCGTAGTGATGTCACCCACGTGTTCAATAATAGTAACAAGGGAAATTGGAGCAATTGCTAGTATTGCATTTAGGTCAAACTCTGGTAGCACAAGAAGTTGATCTAATATGTGTTTATCAGTAAAGGAGAGGAAGGAAGCGCTTCTAAATCCTTCGCCCCATGCACTAGTATCTAAAATGCCTAGTGGGATACAAATTACATAACCAATAATTAACGCGAATAGGATTGGCATTAGATTAAAAAAGCCTTTTGCAAAGACAGAGATACAGATAATGATGGCAATGACTAGAAAAGCTACTAAAGCATACATTGGCTCAAAATTACCATCTTTGTTGAAGAACGCGCTGCCTGTTGCACTAGTACATAAACGAAGTCCAATTACAATAATCATTGGTCCGGTAACAATTGGAGGTAAAATCTTTGTGATTTTTTGGTATCCAATAAGTTTAATTAGTAAGGCAAATACAACATAGATCAGGCCGGCAATAATGATTCCACCCTTTACCTTTGCGAGATTATCAAGTATGATGTTAGCATTGGACACTTCTGCATTGGATCCATTCCAAAGTACAGATTGAATAGCACCCATAAATGCAAAACTGGAACCTAAGAATACAGGAACC
Organism: Bacillota bacterium; assembly: GCA_023441145.1. Taxonomy (GTDB): domain Bacteria; phylum Bacillota; class Clostridia; order Lachnospirales; family Lachnospiraceae; genus KM106-2. The sequence goes on along the minus strand of JAEZQN010000413.1, from coordinate 2,541 downwards.
TTTCTTTTTGTAACTCCGTGGAATAACAATGTACCTAAGCCTGCACAGATTAATGTGATTGAGGCATTTAAACCAGTTAACATAGGTACTAATACAGTGGCACCAAACATTGCAAGAACATGCTGGATGCCCAAAAGAAGCTTCTGACTAAAACTTTTTTCCATAAGGAACCTCCACTTTTTGATTCATTATATTAATTTACCATATAATAGTATAAGTACTTCAAAGTGCGGAGTCAATATAAATCGAACAAAATCGAATGAATAGATTTATTAAAATAAATAATGTTATTTAGTAGACGAATGTTATTTCCTTAGATAAAATGTAGATTGAAATAGAATTTGCTTTAAATTGGTTAGTGTATAATAGTATAGAAATGAAAATCTTCTTAAGGAGGTCATTATGAGTAAAAAAGAAGGAATTAAAAGAAGTAAGAATTTAGAATTACTTTATTTTTCAGAACAAGAGGTAACAGTAAAGGATTTAGAAAGACCTCTTATGGATAAGCTAGAGGAAATTCATGTATGGCCAGAGATAGGGATTATGGAATTAAACTTTCCGAATGGTATGGTAGCAGACGTTGAAACGATGACGGAATACATGGAGGATGAGGAAGATTTACGGTTTATGGAAGAAAGAAAGTTAAAGAGTGTCTATGCTATCACCATAGAGGAGAATGGGTTGAAGGAATTAATGAAGTATGTAACGTGTTGGATCCAAGAGTATGGCGGGTTACTCTGCTCAGATAGTGACGATTTTACACCATTTTATATTCAATAGAAAGAAGATTCGCTACGAACAATGTTTCGTAGCGAATTTCGTTTTATAAGAGGGAATAATAGACATTTTCGTAAAAGTTTCGAGAAAGTCATATATAATAGCCAAGCAAAATTGGTTTTTTTTGTGAATGTCGCTGATTGAAATAGAAAAAGACGTATCATATAATAGTAGTATCGACAGTAAAAGATGCTTTCGTAGAAATTTAGTAATGTAGATGGAATAAGAAATAAAGGAGAAGAAGAATGAAATTTGGTTATTTTGATGACTCAAACAAAGAGTACGTGATTGCTACGCCAAACACACCTTATCCATGGATTAACTATTTAGGTTCTCAAGAATTTTTCACTATTATATCTAACACTACAGGTGGTTATAGTTTTTGCAAGGATGCTAAATTAAGAAGAATTACCCGGTTTCGTTATAATAATGTTCCTCTTGATTTAGGCGGTGGCCATTATTTCTACTTAAATGACAATGGCGATTTTTGGAGCCCAGGTTGGTCCCCTGCTCGTAAAGACTTAGATTTCTATGAATGCCGTCATGGTATGGGATATACCACAATTAATGGTAAGAGAAATGGTATTTCTACCAAAGTGACTTACTTTGTTCCTTTGAATTATCATGGTGAAGTTCAAAAGGTTGTAGTAGAGAATGAAGGAAATACCAAGAAGGATGTTAAGTTATTCTCCTTTGTGGAATGGTGTCTGTGGAATGCAGATGACGATGACCGTAACTTCCAACGTAACTTTAACACAGGAGAAGTAGAAGTTAAGGACTCCGTAATTTATCATAAGACAGAATACAAAGAGCGTCGTAATCACTATGCATTCTATTCTGTGAATGCTCCTATTAGTGGATTTGATTCTGATAGAGAGAGTTTTATTGGTACATATAATGGATTTAGTGATCCTCAGGTTGTTGTAGAAGGAAAGTCAAGGAACTCTGTAGCTGATGGCTGGTCTCCTTGTGCATCTCACTGTGTTGAGATTTCTCTTGAACCAGGGGAGAAGAAAGAGTTAGTATTCGTTCTTGGTTATGTTGAGAATCCTGTAGAGGATAAATGGGAATCCAAAGGTGTAATCAACAAGAAGAAAGCAGAAGCAATGATAAAGCAATTTGCCACTGCAGCAGATGTAGACAAGGCATTAGAGGAGTTAGCAGCACATTGGGATATGTTACTTTCCAAATACTCTATCGAATCTGAAGATAAGAAGTTAAATCGCCAGGTAAATATCTGGAATCAATATCAATGTATGGTTACCTTCAACTTATCTAGAAGTGCTTCCTATTTTGAGTCTGGCGTTGGCCGTGGAATGGGCTTTAGAGATTCTAATCAAGATTTACTTGGTTTTGTACATCAGATTCCTGATAGAGCCAGAGAAAGAATTATTGATTTAGCATCTACTCAGTTAGAGGATGGAGGAGCGTATCATCAGTATCAGCCATTGACTAAGAAGGGGAATGATGCTATCGGTGGTAACTTTAATGATGATCCATTATGGCTGATTCTTGCAGTAGTAGCTTATATTAAAGAGACAGGAGATTACTCTATTCTAGATGTAATGACTCCATACGATAATGATATGAATACCGCTACCCCATTAGCGGATCATTTAAAGAGAAGTTTTGATCACGTAATTAATAATGTAGGACCTCATGGTCTTCCTCTTATTGGACGTGCTGACTGGAATGACTGTTTGAACCTCAACTGTTTCTCCACAGAACCAGGAGAGTCATTCCAAACCTCCACTTCTAAAGATG
>JAEZQN010000405.1 GCA_023441145.1 Bacillota bacterium | reverse complement strand
AATACTATATATTATTTTAATATTTTTGTATAAGTATACCGTCCCGATATGCCTGAACAAGCTGTTCTAACTCTTCTATAGATATTTTTATCTCTTTACCTATATCAGTATCAGCAACTACCTTTCGGTTTTGTACATGCTGTACTAACATAGTATGAGATAATATATCACTTCCACACTGTACTGCTTTTTCAATAGATTCAAACGATTCATGAGCTGCAATAACTAATCCATAGGAGTTATAGATCAATGTATATCCAGAGGCCCCTGTTCTGTTATGATATACCTTTGAAAAACCACCATCAATTATAAGTAATTTGCCATTACACTTAATAGGGGACTCTCCCTTTTTTGTATCTACCGGGATGTGTCCATTTATAATATGCGCCTCATCCCCCTGAAGTCCAAATTCTATTAAAATATGGTTTACTACTTCCTCCTTCTCCAACAAGCTATAGTAAGCATTTTTCGGTTCCATATGAGTTTTTTTGTCTGCGATAAAGTATCTCTCAAAAGTTGTCATTTTTTCTTTACCAAAGACAGGAGAATTTTTATTCTCCCATAGAAACCATAGAATATCCTTGCCTTTTTCTCTTTCAATCGGATCATTTGAATAATAACCTTTACGAGCATAGTTCTCTAGTACATCATATAGTCTTTTTCCAGAATAATAGTTTCCATATATATTAACCTTAGTAAAACTACCATCCTTATTCATTGGAACACATCCGTGGTATAGAAGATTACCATTATAGACTTTGTAAAGACTACCTTTATTATATAAAAAATGTACATGTTCCTGCAGCTTTTCACATTTTAGAAAAGCATTGGTAAGACGATCCATTACTTCCTCCTCTTCGTAGGACAAAGCAAATGGATTATTCCAATCAATGGTCGGAAAGTTTCTATCTATTAGTGAATAGTTCTCTCCTTCAACAGTAACTTCTCCAGACTCAATATTTATTTTATCTAACAACTGGCGGTCTTCCATAATAAATTCTGGATGCTTTTTTATCAGCTGTCCTTCTAACTTAAACTGAATAATAGTAATAGCTTTATGCATTTTTGCATCTAGCAGAACATCATATACATCATATTTTCCTTTTAGATAATCAAATTTAAAGCACTCACAAGGGTCATCTCTATATTGATTCATAGCAAGACGAACAAGAGGAATGAGGTTGATTCCATAACCTTCCTCAATTAATTTTAGATTCCCGTACTTTGCCGAAATTCGTATTACGTTACAAATACAGGCTTGATTTCCAGCTGCAGCACCCATCCAACATATATCATGATTTCCCCATTGTATATCTACTGAATGATAATTTATAAGTGTATCCATAATTTTATTTGGATAAAGACCTCGATCAAAAATATCACCTATAACATGAAGATGATCAACCACAAGACGTCGAATTAAATTACAAAGTGCTATAACTAACTCAGCAGCTCTACCTATACGGATGACAGAATTAATTATTTCATTATAATACGCTTCTTGGTCAGCAATATCTGGTCTTCCAGTTAGAAGCTCTTCAATAATATAGGCAAATTCTAATGGTAAGGCCTTTCGTACCTTTGACCTAGTATACTTGGAGGAAGCACATTTACAAATGCGAATTAAGATAGATAAAGTGTCTACATACCAATTATTAAGATTATTCTCTTTCTTAATCACCTGCTCCAATTTTTGCTCTGGATAATAAATCAAGGTGGCTATTTCCTTCTTTTTTTTTACATTGATTTCATTTCCAAATTCATCATCAATTTTACGTTTTATAGCCCCTGAACCATTCCGTAGAACATGTTGAAACTGTTGATTTTCTCCATGCATATCACAAATAAAATGTTCTGTTCCTTTGGGAAGATTCAAGATGGCCTGTAAGTTCGTGATTTCCGTGGCTGCGGCTGCTATATTGGGAAACTGTCTAGCTAACAACTTTAGGTATCTTAAATCCATTCTCCTTTATCTCCTTCTCCTAAATATAGTAACTTTATTAGAAACAAGGTTATAATATATGTATTATATCAAACCTGAAGCAAATGAATTGCAAATCTACAAATCTCTTCCTTCATATAAACAGCAACTTTTTTCCCGTCTGGAGAAAATACGCTAGTTTCACTTGCAATCTCAATTCCCTTTCTATGCAAACTGTCAATCGCTCGCTCAATATTATTGGTTCCAATTGCTATATGCCCCATTTCTCCTAAATATGGGCTTTTAAGCAGTTCTATATCGCTACCAGCAAAGCAATTTGTATCTCCTTCTTTTTTAACAAAACCAAATATATTCTGAAATTTCTGTGCACCATTAATGGCATCTATCTCATTATTACAATTAATTCCTACATGTTTTATTTGAAAACCTAGAACTTTCTGAACAGCCTCTTTAGCATTTTGGCTTATTTCATCAAATCTATGATGCTTAATCATTTCGGATGTTGCAATCCAACTACCTCCACATGCTATAACACGATCCCAGTCTAAATAGTTTTTTAGATTATCTAAATTTATACCACCTGTTGGCATGAATCTCATTTCCTTATACGGCTCGCCTAATGCCTTTAAAAAAGGTAATCCACCATTTTGCTCCGCAGGAAAGAATTTGACTAGTGTCAATCCCATTGCCAATGCTCGTTGTATCTCACTAGCAGTTGAGCAACCAGGTATTACAGGAACATTTCTTTCAAGACAATAATTGATCACTTTTTCATCCATTCCAGGCATTACTATAAATTTGGCACCTGCCTTAATTGCAGCTTCTGCCTGGTCTACAGAAAGAACCGTCCCAGCTCCAACTAGAAAATCAGGCATTGCAGAACTAATACGTTCAATTGCACCCAGAGCTGCATCTGTTCGCAATGTAATTTCGGCACAAGGCAATTCACCTTTTACAAGAGCCCTTGCTAATGGTAATGCATTATCAGTATCCTCTATTACAACTACAGGCAAAACCCCCAACAAGTGAATTGTACTTATTACATCTTTCATAAATTATCACCTCAAAATTATATTTATTATGTAACCGTTTAACAATATTTTATTACATATTCTTTCCTATGTCAATTGTTTTAATTTCTTGTTTTTTCTAGCAATTATAACATATATAATAACAGCATAGTTATAAATATAATTCCTTTTATGAAATCGGTTTCTTGACAACCTTAGTTTTATATTGTATTATATATTTGTTAATTGTATGTTATATACTTAAAACAAATGTAAAGGGTAAACCCAATACAAAATAAATTATCGGTGGTGAATACTTTGAAAAAAAAGATTTTATTAGTTGGCGAACCAATGGGTTTATTTATAGCTCAACAAACAGGTGCTTTAGAAAATGTTTCTGATTACACTTTTGCTATAGCTGGCGCGGAATTTAATGTGGCGGTTGGCATGCAAAGATTGGGACATAAAACTGGCTACTTTACCAAATTAGGTAATGATCCATTTGGGAAGCGTGTTATTAATACAATGAATCAAAATAATATTTCAACTGATCTTATTGTTATTACCAATGAGAAAACAACCGGTTTTATGCTAAAATCTAAGGTAGAATCTGGTGATCCAAACATTTATTATTATCGTAAAAATTCTGCCGCTTCAACCTTGTGTAAGGAAGATATTGAAACTTTAGATGTAAGCAAGTATGATGCAGTACATATTACAGGAATTACTCCTGCTCTAAACCTGCATACACGAGAAGCTACAATTGAACTAGTTAAAAAAACTCGTGCAAATAATATGACATTTACATTTGATCCAAATCTAAGGCCACAGCTCTGGGAATCTAAGGAGGCTATGATCGCATTCACAAACCTTCTTGCAGGATACAGTGACATTTTTATGCCAGGTATCAATGAAGCAGAAATTCTATGTGGCTCACGTGATCCCGATGTAATTGCAGACTACTACCTTTCTCTTGGAACAAAGATTTTAGTTTTAAAACTAGGTCCAGATGGCTCCTTTTATGCCACGTCAGATAAACGAAACACCGTAAAAGGATATAAGGTAGCAAATGTAGTGGATACAGTTGGAGCAGGTGATGGCTTTGCCGCAGGTTTACTGAGCGCATTACGAGAAGGTCTTTCACTTGATTCAGCCCTTGATCGCGGAAATGCAGTCGGTGCAATACAAGTTATGAGTGTTGGTGACAATGACGGTCTTCCATCCCGAAAAGAGCTTGAACTTTTTATGTCTGGAAATGCACAATGGCGTACTAAATAATAAGTTATATAAGCCTCCCCTTTAAATTTACATAGATATTAAAAATCCCCTTCGAAAACTTATCTGAGGGGATTTTTAATATCTATGTAAAGCAATTAAATTCTATTAAACTTAGAAAGACCTTCTTTTAGTGATCCAGTCTTCTTTATATGTATAGTTTGCTGTGCCTCCTTTTTTTCTATATCTTCTGCAATTTTCATAACCTCTTCTACATATGCCTTTGGAATGCAAACAACCCCATCCAAATCCCCAACAATTAAATCGCCTGGCTCGACTGTCACACCTGCACATTCAACAGGAACATTTTTATCTAATGTCACATATCTGCCAACTGTGGTAACTGGCACAACAGAGTTTGAATATACTTCAAATCCAAAATCACGCTTAATCTCAACGATATCTCGAACCCCACAATTTAATACAGCACCTTCTAGTTTCTTTTCAACAGCTCCAGCAGTCATTAATCCTCCCCACAAAGCAGCATTAAGGTCTTTCTCTTTTAGAGATATCACTATTACTTCTCCACCTTTTGCTTCTTCAATAGCATCAATAGCATGGCTCGGTGCACCAACTACTTCACTTTTCCCTTCTAAAACTGTTATAGCAGGTCCCACAATTTTTTTTCCTGCAACTCGAGATGTCATGGTATAGTCCATATAACATCTTTGATTCTTCACTACTTGGTCACATGCATCACAAATGGATGCTGTAGCAAATCTACGAAACTTATCAATCACTTCTTTTGAATACATATTTGCTCCTCCTATATATTGTATAATATATTAATGAAATCGTTTTCATTAATATAAGTCTATTTTAAACTATCTTACTATTAAAATCAATATAATCTTTGAATTTGTTGACTTTTTTATATTATATTGATATAATTTATCTATAAAAATTTTAATGAAACCGTTTTAGTACCTGCTAATTATAGTTTGATATAATCGTACTTTATATCACATCAGAAAAGGCCGTCATATAATGTGTCAGATTGGAGATACCCATGATAAAAAAATTAGATCACATAACTATAAATACTAACGATATTGAAACTACTCGTCATTTTTACAAGGAAATCTTAGGCTTCTTGGAACAACCTGTTACGGATTGTGGTAATCACCGGTATTTCTTTTTCAAAATAGATGATTATACTGTTTTAGAAGTTGGGGAGTATGACTTTGATGACAGTATAGCTAATTCATCTTCTACTGCATCTGGCAAGATACGCCATATTGCTTTTGAAGTAGATGACATATTTGCACTAAAAGAAAGACTCGAAAGTGCTGGATTCTTCTTCTCGACAGATATAGCTTATCGGGGGGACGAGTTAGGTTTTACATCTGGCCAGCTATTAGATCCTAATGGAATTGAGCTTGAATTTCTTGAATACGGAAATGCCGAAATCAGGTAACGAACTTTACATATAATAAAATGAGCCAAAATCATATATTATGGTTTTGGCCCATTTACAAAGCATATAGAAGAGGTTGCCGTAGCTCTGACTTTAGAACATATCCCGTTCAGTTTTCCAGTGGCTTTATTATAAGCAAATGAAACAATTTCATTACTAGATTTATTCCCTACTAACAGATAACTTCCATTTGTTGAGAATGCAATCATCCTAGGACAATGCCCATGACTAGAAAAGCTCTCAACAGAAACCATTCTTCCTGTTTCTTGATCTAATTCAATAGAAAAGATTCTATCTTTTCCTGTAGCCGTATAATAATTACGCATACTTGCCAATATAAAATGGCCATCAGGAGAAATCGTAATCTCACCAGATTGGATTTCCTCATCAACATGCTGCAAAATATAATCCCTTGGGACTAGACTAAGACGTTCTTTTTGCGTAAGCTTTCCTGTCACTGAATTAAACTCGAACCCATAGACCGAAGTCCCCATTTCTGTAAGAAGATATACCCACTTATTATTGGGATGAAAGACTACATGTCGAGGGCCCTGCCCTCCCTCTATAGTTATATAGTCCTTTACTTCCATTTTTCCTGTGGTGTTATCAAAGGATAGACTATAGAGTCGATCCGTATGTATATCTGGAATCAATAGATATTTGCCTGTTCTATCAAACATAGCTTGATGGGGTGCTGGACCACTCTTCTGGCGAGGCAAAGTAGCCACCCCTTCTGGTAAGGTAAAGACGTCTGATACAGTTTCAACTTCTCCATGTTTTCCAAGTCTTATAGAATACACTTGTGAAGATGTACCAAAAGAAGCTATAAGAAAATTATCATCCGTACTTAGTACACAGTGTAATCCTAGCACTGCCCCTTCCAAGGCTAGCTTGTTTATTATTGTTATACTACCATTTTTAAATTCATAAGCAACAACTGAACCCTGATCCAATCTTGTATCTACTGCGTACACATACTTTCCATTTTGGCTAGCACATATAAATCCATAGTTTTCATTCATGACATATGAGTTTTTGTACTCAATTTTTCCAGTAGTATTGTCAAATAAAAAAATATCCAATGGCATATTCTTTGTAAACGTATCATGTTCAAAGGCTCCTGAGATTAATCCTGTCATTTAATCACACCCCAATATTCTTATTAATTGGATCAATTAATTCCTCTAAACCCTTCATTAAAACGGATTCGTCGGAGGCAATATAAAAACATCTTTTCCCCTCTTTGTAAGCCTCATAAGCGTCCTCTGGTGTTGGAGTTTTATCTAGTGCTATCTTTCCAGCTTTCAATATTTTCTCATAGATAGAATTTCGAAGGGTAATCTGTTCCGGATGTTTTGTATCCCCTGGTCTTCCATATTCGTAAGATAAATCTCCATCACCAACAGATACAATATCTACTTCAGGTAAAGCTAATATATCATCTAATTCCTTTACTGCTGATTTTGTTTCTATTACCACTCCTATAATGGTATTATCATTAAAATAAATAGGATGCTCACTTGGACTTAGCGCCTTCCCATATTTGCTGGCACGGGAATCCGTACAGACCCCACGATGTCCTACTGGATAATATTTCACCGCATCAATAGCTTTTTTAACGTCCTCTACTCCATGAGAGTCCGTCAACAATATACCAGCCGCACCCATGTCCAAGGAGTTGTTGATTAACCAAGTATTGGACGCATCACTTACTCTAACCAGGCAGGAAGCTCCATACAATGCCGCTGCTCGAATCATATTGGCTATTGTCTCTATACTAAACTGAAAATGTTCACAGTCTATGATAATTAGCTCGACTCCGCTAACTGCCATCATCTCAGCAACCATCGGACTAGGAACACGAGCAAAGGCACATATCACTTTTTCCTTTTTTTTAAGTTTTTCCTTTACTACATTTGGTCTCATAACGTTCACCTCATACTTCTTTCCAAACAATGCAAGAAGGTGCTGGTATATCATAAGTAAATCTAACTTTACCCAATTTGCCAGTCTGTTTATCTCGTTCTAGCACGGTAATATTATCATTATCTTTATTGGCGCAAATCATGTAGCTTTCATCTGGTCCAAGGCAGATATGACGTGGCCCTTTTCCGCCACTAGAGAATTGACCCACTAATGTCAGATATCCACTTTGCTTATCTGAATGAAAACATGTGATTGTATCATAACCTCGGTTGGCTACATATATGTATTCTCCATCAGAAGATGTCAAAATTTCTGCACAATAGCTTGGCTCTTTATACTCCTCCGGAAGAAGAGATATCTTTTGAATTTCTTGTAGCGTACGGGTTTTAGGACAATACGAATACACATATACATGGTTTCCAATCTCCGTGTTAAGATATACATATTTCCCATCCGGTCTAAATACTATATGTCTAGGACCCTCTCCTGGGTCAACACGTATACTCGCTTGATTTTCATTAGGTCGCACCCTACCAGTATCTCTATCTAGAATATAACTCATAATCATGTCTATACCAAGATCAGGTACAAGCAGTCCAAGCCCATCTGGCGTCTGCTTCACTGAGTGGGCTCTTGGACAATCCTGCCTTAACGGAACCACACTCCTTCCATAATGCTGAATCTGATCTGTAAGTTTGAGTTTTCCATTTTCCTCACATCTCATAACCACAAGACTTCCAGAGGCATAATTAGTTGCAAATACATATGGTCCGAATGCGTCTGTAGAAATAAAAGCGCACTTGCTCCCTTCAGTCTCCATTCTGTCTATGAGTTTTAGACTGCCATCTTGGTTAATTAGAAAACTTCGAACTGTTCCGATATCTTTTCGTTCATTCTCTCCAAAAAGGAACCTTCCTCGTACTGCTAAAAATCCAGGATCTATCTCGTGTTCTCCAAAGCTTCTTAAATTACTGAGTTGCCCTGTGGCCGGATTCATATTGAAACAATATATTCCCTTGCTGGCAGTATATTTATGATCACTTAGTTCTCCACCTGTATATGTTCCCACATAGAGATAATAGCTCATATTAAAGCCTCCTTACTTTCATTCGTCTTGACAATATAGCTTGTGCGAGAAGAACAACAATAAGCATCGCTCCAATAACAGCTTCTTCATAGTAATAATTCAATACAGTTTGTAACTTAAATACATTAGAAAGCATAGCCATAGCAAGAGCCCCCCATAAACCAGCAGACATTTTACCACGTCCTCCAGACATCATAACTCCGCCAATAACAATAGAGGCAATTGCCATCATATCTAATCCAGTCCCACCAGTAATTACAGCAGAATTTACTCTAGCTGCCATATTTACACCTGCTAGCCCAGTAAATATTCCACAAAGTGCATGAGCTATATAGCGAGTTTTATTAACTCCTATACCCATCATTTTTGCGGCCTCAGCGTTGCCACCTACTGCATAAATATTTCGAATAGCAGGTACTCTTTTCAATAAAAGCGATGCTATAATACAAATAACCACGAGCATTACTGCTGAAAATGGAATTATTCCAAAAAGTTTACCAAACCCTAAGAAATTTAGAGCTGCAGGCATGTCTTTTACATTAAAACTAGCGTTACCCATAATCAAAATCAACACACCTTTAATCAACATTGACATAGCATATGTAGCAATCATAGAAGGAAACTTGCAGGCATTAATTAAAAATGCATTTGCTAAGCCAATTACGCAACACACAGCACAAGCAACTACAATAGCCAGAACTACATTCACCTTACACAACAAAAGACATACATAGGCAGCGACAACAACTCCCATAGGTACACTTAAATCTATAGAACCAGCAAGAACTACAAATGTCATACCGTATGCGACAAGTGCAATAGTAAGAGATTGTTTTAAAATATTTGTCAAATTACCTGTTGTAGCAAATCCGTTTGGGCTAATAATACATCCCATAATAAATATAACCACTATGGCAGCAATAGCCTGTAGACTACCAATTTTATTTATTCTTTGTTTTAATTGTACCATTAATCTCTCCCCCTTATCTTGCTGAAATTCTGAACCAAAATAGCAAATATAATAATTACAGCCGTAACAACATAAGACCACTCAGAGGAAATATTATTCATTTGAATCATCATACTAATAAGTTTTAGAATAAAAACACCAAATACAGTACCAATTACATTGGGACGCCCGCCATCAATTGGAGTTCCACCAATAACTACAGCCGCAATGGCACGAAACTCAAACTCAAGCCCTAGTTTTGTGGGATCAACACTTGATACAACAGAAGCATCATAAATACCACCGAGACACGCTAGGATATTGCCAATAATATATGCAGCAACGATGCATAATACCGTTTTTATTCCAACTGTTTTTGCTGCATTTAAATTATTACCACATGCCTCTAGGTAAATCCCTAATTTTGATTTCTTTACAATAATAAAAACTAAAACAGTCGCTATTATCGCTATAAACAACTGTATAGGTACTACCCCAAACAATTTCAATGTAACAAAACTTTTGATTTCACTTGTTCCAAATCGAACAACAGCACATTCTGTAACCGCCTTTGAAATAGACCTTAGAATATACATCATTGCCATAGTCACAATCATTGGTTGAATAGAAAATCTTCCAACTAGATAACCATTGATCAAACCAACAACAATAGCAGACACTATACTGATGAGTAAGGCAAGTATTATACTTCCTGTACTTTGAACTGTCAGTCCAAATACTACGGCACCCCAGCAGAAACCAGAACCAAGAGAAATATCAATACAACCTGCTGATATAATTAATGTTGCTCCCAACGCCACTAGAATAAGAGCTGTACTTTGATTAATAAGGTTTCTTACTGTAACCACGCTAAAAAAATTCGGGGTAGCAATGGAATTATAAAGAAACAGTACAAGGAAAAAGAGAAGTGCCATATTATTAATACTAAATTGCACTATTTTCTTTTTGTTTTCCACTTTCATTATGCATCCTCCTTCTGTTTTCCACTTGCTATCATTTCTGTGATTTTATCCATTGTAATATCTGCTCCAACAAGCTCGCCAATAGAGCAACCGTCACGCACAACTACTACTCTATCACTATTATTAATAACCTCAGTAAGTTCTGAGGAAATAAAAAGAACACCTATGCCTGTTTTAGTAACCTCATGAATCAATTCTTCTATCTCGGCTTTAGCACCGACATCAATACCTCTTGTTGGTTCATCCAAAATAATCAATTTAGGATTACTACTTAGTGCTCTGGCAATGATTACTTTCTGTTGATTACCACCCGAGAGATATTTTATTTCTTGGTTAATCGTAGGTGTTTTTATATTAAATTTCTCAATATAATACCTCACTTTGTCTGCACGCTTCTTACTACTAACTAATCCAAACTTTGAGATAGAATCCAGACTATTAAGCACAGCATTATTTTTCAATTCCATATTCGGAACTATTCCATCATATCGTCTATTTTCTGTACAGAAGGCAATTTTTTGCTTTAATGCATGAGCAGGTGATGTAATTTTTGCTCTTTTCCCATTAATTAAGATATTCCCTTCATCTATCTTATCACATCCATAGATAGCCCTAGCTGTCTCAGTCCTACCAGATCCCAAAAGTCCTGCAAGTCCTACAACTTCTCCCGGGTAAATTTTAAAATTCATATCCTTTACAACTGGAGCGGCTTTTATATGTTGAAGTTCAATAATAGGTATACCTGTACGATCAACTTTATCTTCCTTCTCTTTCTTATTAACCGTATCGTCTACTTTTCGACCAATCATACATTCCACAAGCTTATGTTGATTTAGCTCTTCTGTTGTATACGTACCTACATATGTACCATCCTTTAGTACCGTTATAGTATCACAAATCTGATATATTTCTTCCAATCTATGTGTAACAAATATAAGAGCTACGCCTCTCTTCTTTAGCTCTCTAAAAAAAGCAAATAACATCTGCACTTCATCTTTATCTAGTGATGAAGTAGGTTCATCAAGTATTAGAAACCTACAATTACTATCCTTTAAGGCTCGAGCAATTGCCACCATTTGTTGAGAAGCTGCCCCTAAAGTATTTAAAACAGCATTGGGATCTATCTCCAAGTTGAGACTTTTTAGTAGCTCTTTTGCCATAGCCCTCATTTTTTTCCAATCAATGCCCATTTTATTTTTCGGAAAGTTACCAAGAAAGATATTCTCTGCTACAGTAAGATAAGGTATTAAATTTAACTCCTGATAAACGGTACTAATAC
>JAEZQN010000396.1 GCA_023441145.1 Bacillota bacterium | reverse complement strand
GGATATGCTAGAGCGATCGCCGACACCATTTTCAAAATATCCCCCAATATAAATGGGTAAACACACATAGTCATAGCTGCAGCTAACTTTGTTCCACTTTGTATCATAAACCATGCAGTACCTATAGTATAACAGATAACTGTCCCCACTAACATACCTATTGGATAACCTATATATTTTTTTGGAAGTTTTTTGACAAAAAATCCAGTAAAGAAGACCATAAACATATATCCAATAATATAGCCTCCTGTAGGACCTGCTAGTTTTTGTACTCCTGCTGTATATCCAGAAAACACAGGAACTCCTACTAATCCAATTAATAAATAGATGCCCACACTTAAGGTCCCAAGATATGGGCCTAATACGGCTCCTGAAAGATAAACTGCAAAGGTAGCTAAAGAAATTGGTATGGCAGTAAAGGGAAGACTAATACTAATGGGTGCAAAAATTGATAATATGGCAGCAAATAATGAAACGATCACAAGTGTTACGGTATTTTGTTTCTTCATATAAGCCTCCTAGCTATGTACTATAGTTAATATAGTAATGTTTTTTCTCTCAGTATAATGGCTTATAAAAAGATTGTCAACCAAGTTCTTCACCTTGGTTGACAATACAAAGGACTATTTCACTATTTTACACTTGACGGTAGGAGGATAAGAAATCAGTAAGTTTCTTCACTGCTCTCGTTAATTCCTTTACCTCAGGTAAGTATACTATTCTAAAGTGGTCTGGCTCCTTCCAGTTAAATCCTCCACCATGAACAATAAGAACATGCTTCTCCAGTAGGAAATCTAGAGCAAAACGTTCATCATTTACTATATTAAATCGTTTGGTATCAATCTTAGGGAACATATAAAAGGCTGCCTTTGGTTTTACAGCAGATAAACCAGGGATATCATTAATTGCCTTCCAGATATATTCTCTCTGTTCAAATAGTCTTCCACCTGGAAGTAATAGCTCATCTGAGCTTTGATAACCACCTAATGAGGTCTGTATGATATACTGAGCAGGTACATTTGCACACAGTCTCATGGAGGAAAGCATATTTAAACCTTCAATATAACCTTTTGCCTTTTCCTTTGCTCCACTAAGCACCATCCATCCACTTCTAAAGCCTGCTACTCGGTGTGATTTACTAAGTCCATTAAAACTTACAAAGAAAACATCATCAGCCAGACTTGCCATAGCTACATGCTCTAGTCCATCCATGACTAATCTGTCGTAAATTTCATCTGCAAAAATAATAAGCTCATGTTCTCTTGCTATCTCAACAATCTCCTCTAGGAGCTCCTTAGGATACAAAGCACCGGTAGGATTATTAGGGTTGATTACTACAATCCCCTTGGTTTTATCTGTAATCTTACTTCTAATGTCATTTATGTCAGGATACCACTCACTTTGTTCATCACAAATGTAATGTACGGGACGACCACCAGCAAGAGTAGCTGCTGCTGTCCAAAGAGGGTAATCTGGAGATGGAATTAGAATCTCATCGCCATTATTAAGAAGCCCTTGCATGGAAATAGAGATTAGCTCACTTACCCCATTACCAGTATAGATATCCTCAATGGTAACTCCCTCAATCTTCTTTAACTGGCAGTACTGCATAATCGCCTTTCTTGCAGAAAAGATGCCCTTGGAGTCGCTATAACCTTGAGCATTACGAAGGTTGCGAATCATATCTTCAATTACTTCATTAGGAGCATTAAAACCAAATGGAGCTGGATTCCCAATATTCAGACGTAATACGTCAATTCCATTGGCCATCATTTTAGATGCTTCATCCACAACAGGTCCTCTTACGTCATAACAAACATTGTCAAGTTTTACTGATTTTTCATAATGCTTCATTCTCATTACCTCACTTTTCTTTTTAGATTCATATTTCAAAATCCTATGTACCCCGAGGAAAATAGTTCCCTATCATCCATCCAAGTTCACGCGGTAAAGTTGTTGGCTTCCTGTAAAGTGGTAATAGGTGAATAGTAATTATTACACAAAAAAGGCCCTAACTGTCCAATAGACAATTAGGGCGAATATACTATCCGTGTTACCACCTAATATTCAAAGCATACGCTTTGCTCTCAACCAGTACGAAGTCTAACTTGATACCGTTTCCCTGTAACGTAGGAAGAACGTCATATCCTACTAAGCATCCTCTGCCGTTGGGATAAGCTGCTCCAAGACTGCTTCTGCATTAACCTCACGAAGATTTCCACCAGCCATCTTCTCTCTAGGCACTCCGTTAATACATACTCCTTCTTTTCACTGCATTTAATCCGTTTAATAAAGTATAGTCACTTTCTTTTGCAATGTCAACAAAAATAATTAATTATTTTATTTGGTCCCTGTAGAGCCAAATCCATTTTCTCCTCTAAGGGTTTCATCCAAACTATCCTTTTCAGTAAATGCTACTTCTAAATATGGCATTACCACTAACTGAGCGATTCTTTCATGAGGATTTACTATTCTTTCCTCATTGGTGTCATTATGCAAGGAAACAATGACTTCTCCTCGGTAATCACTATCAATTACCCCAACACAGTTGGCTGGTCTTAAGCCCTGCTTTGTAGCTAAGCCACTTCTAGCATAGACCGCTCCAAAATAACCGTTAGGGATAGCCATAGATAAACCTGTTCCAATCATCACTGTAGCGTGAGGTGCTATAGTGATAGCCTCCATATTGTTAGAGTACAAATCCCATCCTGCTGCCTGCTCACTTCCTCTTGTTGGTAGCATGGCTTTGTCATTTAATTTCTTAATAGCAATATTCATATGTGTATCCATCCTTTTGTATTTCTTATTCATTCATGCCTTCCCACAAAACCACCCTTTGATTTCGTAAAGACTCCGGTACCTTTATGATTCTTTGGTTAGAAGAGCCACGAAAACGCAGACCTAAATCCTTCTTTTCCAAAATAAACTTCCCATCTACTAATAC
>JAEZQN010000282.1 GCA_023441145.1 Bacillota bacterium | reverse complement strand
TTGCTTTGTGACGGGATGTTCACAAAGTATGTAATTTACACTGCTCAACGGACAAATAATGTAATTTGCGGTTACTCCCAATTTGGAGCAAGATGCCATAACATTAATTTCTTCACTGGATTGTACAAAAAATTGCTTGACTACTGCTTCATCCTCATATGGATAGGGAACGGAAATTCCATTTTCATCATCAACACCATAGGCCCCTAAAAAGCACTGGTCAAAATGATAATTCTTTAATTGAGAAAACACCGTTTCTCCGACTGTAGTTTGGGAACCCTTATTACAGCGTCCACCTATAAAAATCGTCTGTGCCTCCGGATGGTTCCACAGAGCTTGTGCAACCGGAAAACTATTTGTAACCACACGAATACGCATAGAACGGGGAATTAAGGAAGCGAACAGTGCATTAGTAGTTCCACCGTCAATAACGATAAGTGAGTCCGGTTTTAATAACCCTACAGCCTTTTGTGCAACACGGTATTTTTCATCCTTTTCCAATCCCTTGCGTAGATCAATTCCCATAGCCAGTTGTTTCTGCGGAACAGCTCCACCATAAACGCGTTTCAAAATCCCTTGTTCTTCCAACTCCGTAAGATCTCGTCTAATTGTATCTTTGGACAATGCAAAGGTATTCGAGAGTTCTTCAACATGGACCTGCCCGTGTTGATATAGCATATTTAAGATTTGTTGCTGTCTTTTTTCTTTCAGCATGTTAATACCTTCTTTTCTGAAATTATCTTGCATTCTGCGTACTGCTACTTGCAGTTGGTATAATAGTGGGTACATGAGTATCCCCAGTGTTGCCACAAGAAGAAAATCTCAAACCAATGCATATGAGCAAAAAGGTCAGATTGATTTTTTCATTAAGTATAGTACCCCCTACTATTATAGCATTAAATATACATAGTTATAAATAGTCACTCGCTTTTTTGCACTACTTGTTCCACAATTATTTTTTTGAAACCTGACCGTCCGAGCAATAGCTACCCTTTATTTCTGACCTGCGCTCAATTCTTAGCCTTTTCCTCACCACTTATTAGCCTCAACATCAGATCGAATATTATGATCACGGGATGCCATTTCAAATAACGAATAACCTCTTTGTAAATGGATCTGATACAGTCGGCATATTTCATGTAGTAAGGAAGCATGCTCAAATCATTTTTTCATAGCTTATATCGCTATATTTAACTTTTTCTTGAATATATTGTAGAAGCCCTGAATGGCCTTTCAGTAATACGGCATAATATAAATCTTCTTTACAAACGAAATACCTGTAAATCCCTCTTTTCGTATATTCACAACGCTCTGCCAGCGCATCCATAGAGGTGTTGGTGTATCCGTTAATGCTGAATAGATTCTCCATTGCATTTTCCTTCTAGATATCATTTGATGTACTAATGGTATACTTGTAAAATATCAGTATACTTTCAAGTAATTTATTTGTCAGCCTTCAACCATATCAATAAATTGCACCATGTAGGTGATTTCGGAGGGGTTTTATGAAAAAAGCGATAATTATCGGCGCAAGCAGTGGAATCGGAAAAGAATTAACGAGAATTCTGTCCAAAGAGGATTACATATTAGGACTGGCAGCAAGAAGAGTTGAATTGTTACATCAACTACAAGAAGAACTGGATACAGATACCTATGTTAAATATATTGATATTTCAAGACCCGACGAAGCAATGAACCGATTATCCGAACTTATAGCTGAAATGAAGGATATCAACATAATCATCATTACTTCTGGAACAGGATATATCAATCACGAACTTGATTGGCAAAAGGAAAGGGATATGATTGATGTGAACGTAAGTGGCATTACTTCGATGATAAACGTTTCCTTAAAATACTTTATTGAAAAGAACTCCGGTCAACTTGTGGTTATATCCTCTGTTTCCGCTTTAAGAGGCGGCAGTGACGCTCCCGCTTACAGTGCTTCAAAGGCGTACATTTCTAATTACCTGGAAGGTATCAGATGCAAGGTAAAAAAAGATAAGTTGAATATAACCATAACTGATATCAGACCGGGACTGGTCGATACCGCAATGGCCAAGGGCGATGGATTGTTTTGGGTACAGCCGGTTGAAAAAGTCGCACGCCAGATATACACCAAAATCAATAAAAAGAAAGATGTAGCGTATGTTACAAAGAGATGGCGTATTATAGCATTCTTAATGAAACGTATCCCTGATTGGTTTTTTTACAAGCTGTAATTTGTAAGATCATCACTATGATATGCTATTCTTGATAACTTATATTAAGCAACATTTTCTATCATAAATGAAGTGAACTCCTATTGTTAGATAAATGACATTCTTGGGGCTCTTTCTCATCCCCTCTCAAACAAGGTTTGCTTGTGTATGTTGAGACTTCAATTCCAACGTTACAAATTATTGGACTATGTCTATAAAAGTAGACACAAAATCAAGTTACTTAGATAACATTTTTCAAATTCAGCCGAAGACATATAACCCAAAGCCCACTGCATTCTCTTTACATTATAATAGGTTTCAATATACATAAATATCTCCACCTTTGCCTCCTCTGGTGTTTCAAAATGTGTGTCATTCACTAATTCTCTCAGCTTTTAATTTGTGTAATGCTTTAATAAGAGGAAATGCCGTTCCTAGCTTTAAAATATCATTCTCATGTGTAATCTGATATTCAGAGTATGCCTGCAAGCCTTCATTTTGATATATATTATTTTCTTCCTCTAAATCAAATAGGTAAACTTTAATAATGCCATAATTATACCGCGTAATATCCCATAATTTCTAATTATATACAGTTTTATTACACTGGAACTCACAGTTACATAATTGTACTTATTCAACATTTTAGTATAAAATACAATATTATTTGACACATTTTGGCATTATGTGATACAATGCTTCTACAACAATATAGGAGGAATTCATTATGAAACAATGTAAACACTGTAAGTCAGTAATTGATGATAAAGCAAAAGTATGCCCTACCTGTCAAAGGAAACAGGGTGGAAAAAGAAAGTACATATTAATTGCCATCGGTGTAATATGCGTGATAGCAGCTGTATCTACAACTGCAGAAGATAAACCAAAACAAGTAGCAAGCGATTCTGCCACATCTTCCCCTTCTACCACAGATACAGCAAAAGAAACAAGTAAACCTACAAGTACTCCAGAAGAAAAAAGTAAATTTACTGTTGGAGAATCTGCTGAATATAAAGATGTTATTGTGACTTTAAATGGTGTTACTGAATCCGAGGGAACTGACTTTATGAAACCTGAAGACGGGAACGTATTCGTCCTTGCTAATTTCTCATTTGAAAATAATAGTGATAAAGAGTTAAACATTAGTTCTGCGCTATCGTTTGACGCTTATCAAGATGGGTATTCTACTTCTATTAGTATTACTGGACTAGCGGCCAAAGGTACAGAGCAGCAATTAGATGGTACAATAGCACCTGGGAAGAAAATGAAAGGTGTTGTAGCATATGAAGTCCCTGCATCTTACAAAGACTTGGAGATCAACGTTAAATTAGATGTTTGGTCTTCTAAAAATATAGAGTTTATATATTCAAAATAAGTATTTGGTAAACCGTTAGAATAACAAAAAGGCTTCCAGTTAGAGAGTGTAAATTGTTTTGTGTAACCCCCTTGGATTGACGCAAAATTCGTAGATTAGTTAATGAGATACAACCAAATATAAGTTGCCTGTATTTTGGCATAAACCAAGTAGCCTGTCAATATCTGATACAATCTCAGATTGCCAGGCTACTGCTTTTTATGTATAGTTTACTAGCTATTCTATATCGGATGGCGAGATAAAGTAGTTTAAACAAAGAATCGTCTGTTGGAAACTTAAAGTACGTTGAAAGTTGAGGCCAGTTATCAAAAAAATACAAACCTGCTCAAATACTTTAGGATCTCTATGAAATTGGAGTTATTGAGAATTACGGGGATAATCCTAGATTTTCTTTTAAAGGCGACTCAGATATCGACCCCCTAATGCCTATAACTTTACACTATCCACTTATTCGCTTTTTCAAGGCATCTAAGCCTTCTGCGGCACCGATTTCCAGTAAGATGTCTAGAACGCCAGGTTTCGATATGCTCATAAGCTTTTTTATAAAGAATACTTATCGTATTTTGCTGATTATCTGTTTTCTTGTTTCTTGATACTCTTCCTCGGTAATTACACCTTTTTCACGATACTCATTTAAAAGATTTATCTTCTTATAGCACTTCATTTTATAACTCTGTGTAGTATGATATTTCTTAATGAATATTTTTATCAAATTATATAGCTCACAACTGAACACATATAATGTGGATATGAAAATATACGGTGCTATTTCCTCCTCTCCGGCCATCAGACTACTACCCGACATTATTAGTAAACAAGATGCAATAATGGCAGTAATAACTATATTATTACTAAACTTGGCAACGGTAAGAATTTTAAGTGTAAGTACAATCATTCCAACAATAAGTATGGAAGCATATACCCCTTCACAATAATAACACATGTCCATACCAGCTATACTTAATATAACCGGTAGTATTAATACAAAAATATTAATTATATCTAATTTTGAGTTCTTTGATTCTTTTGTTTTCTTGGTAGTCTGTGTTTTTTGCATGCCAAATCCCTTAGGTATTTTTATAGAAGCTTTCGCACCATACATATTAATATAAAGTGTGGTGTATTTTTGACCGGATAATAGGTAGATATCGTAT
>JAEZQN010000149.1 GCA_023441145.1 Bacillota bacterium | reverse complement strand
GGCTTGGCTGGCACCGGCTTCGCAGACTTGATCGAAGAGAAGCTACTATATACTCTTTTCCCATCCACATTTCGATATGTGCTCACCTTGTAGTAATACGTTTTTCCAGTTGTGAGCGATTTATCTGTATAGCTCACTGCTGAGCCATTTGTAGTTGTCGCTACTTTAGAGTATGTACCCGAATTAGATGTCGCCCGGTATACCTCATATCCGCTTGCTCCTGATACCTTTTCCCATGATATTTTAACGCTGTTGTATGAAACTGAAGCGGCATTCACTTTTGCAGGTGTCGAAATGGTCCATTTTGCGTACAATGTAATATTACCGGTAACATTATCAACTGCAAAATTCCAGGCATTTTTACATCCTTCTTCTTTATACCATCCTGAAAAAGTAAAGCCTGTCCGTACCGGTGGAGTTGGGGCAGTAATCCTATTTAAACAACTTGACCTTATTGAATTTACGGCAGAACCTCCCATCGAATTAAATGCCACTGTAAATACTGGGATATCCGCTGAATTCAGTTTCATTATCCGGTCATTAAAGCTATCTGCTACAAATACATTTCCGGCGATATCGATACATATGCCTTTTGGATAGTAAAACTGGTTATTTCCTGCTCCGGTAGTTCCCCACTTTTTTTGAAATACACCATTTGAATTAAACTTAAGTACTCTATCGTTGTAACAATCTACAACATAAACCATATTATCAGAATCTAATGCTATGCCGCTTGGCGACATAAATTCTTCGTCATCAGATCCAATACTTCCCCATGTCGTCACATATCTCCCGTTTAAATCAAATTTTTGTATCCTATCCAAGCCGCAATCTGATACATATATAGCCCCATCAGAACTAATTTGAATACCTGATGGCATAGAAAATTGACCGTTACCGGAGCCGTATGATCCCCATTGCGTTATGTAAGCACCATCTTTGGTAAACTTCTGAATCCGGCTATTAAAAGTATCGGCGACATATACATTATTGGTTGAATCTATAGCAATGTGTTCAGGAAAGTATAACTGCCCAGCACCACCACCTTGACTCCCCCATTGTCTAATAAACTCACCTGATGGAGAAAATTTTTGTATCCTACTATTCAATGAATCTACAATGTATATATAACCACTAGAATCAACTGCTACCCCAGATGGACCGAAATTTTCACCAGGGTCTGAACCAAATGTACCAACGGTAGTAATCAGTTTCCCTGATGTATCAAAGACCAATACTCTGTAATTATATTCGTCCGCAACAAATATTCTTCCTCTTTTATCGGTTGCAAGGCCATTTGGATTACTAATACCAGTTGTCAAGCTTTTTACACTCCATGGTGTAAAAGCCCTTATTGTTACCCATTTAGCATAAAGAGTAATGTTACTGTTAACTACATCAACATCAAAATCCCACTTAACTGTACATGCAGAGTTTTTATACCACCCACAAAACTCGTAACCCGATTTTTGTGGATCATCCGGTGGTGCTATCATTGAATTTGGTGCCGCTTTAACAGCTGGAACAGCGGAACCTCCATTGGTATTAAAGCTTACTGAAAACAACTCTGAGGACAAGGCATTGTAGGAATTTACAGCACCGTAGCCACAATAATCGTCTCTGCCGGTTATTCCTTTGTCGACACAAGACGCATATAAAGTCTGCTTGATGTCATTTTGCGTATAGCTTGGGTTATTAGACTTAATTAGAGCCGCTACGCCCGAAATTTGCGGACAAGCCATTGAGGTTCCACTTAAAGTATTATAAGTTTTATCTGGAACGCATGAATATATTCCTGAACCGGGAGCAGCTATATCCACCTCCGGACCGTAATTGGAATAGCTGTTATCGAAAATATTGCCAGATTTCAAAGCAGAAACGGCAACACATTCTTCATAGGCTGCCGGGTAACCTGCATGATCATCGCTTTCATTGCCCGCTGCACAGACAACTAAAACGCCTTTGGAAGTTGCATACTGTATCGCATCATGTTCTAAAGAGGAAGGGCCATAATAATACTGACGTCCTAAGCTCATATTAATAATGCTGGCACCATGGTCAGCTGCATAGTATATAGCGTCAATAAGGGAACTTCCAGCGAAGGAACCAGTACCCGGATTATTAGCTTTTATTGCCATAATTGTAACGCCGGGCGCAGTACCGCAGCCTCCGGTCCCATTATCTTGTTTAGCAGCAATAATGCCCGAAACATGGCTTCCGTGGTTGTTATCGTCATTCACATAGGAAATACCAACTTGTCCACTGTAAGAATTATAGGAAGCGCTCGATATTTTACCCGCAAATTCGGGATGATCAGTGTCAATTCCACTATCTATAACAGCTACGATTACACTGGATGAGCCTTTCGTTACATCCCAAGCAGCTAAGTTATTCATATCGTTGTGAAAATATTGCAAATTAAAAGCTGGGTCACTGGGGTGATACAATACAGTGTCATTGGTTTTGTATATATAATTTGGATAAATAGCAGGTGTTTTATCTGATATATTTTGACTTCGCTCTAATACTTGGATAGCGTTTGTACCACCTGCAAGTTTTAACACGGCAATACCGTACGCAGAAACGGATTTGACCTTAGCATTTAGCGTCTCCGCAAGGGCCTCTGCTTCTTGCTTGTTTGCTACTCTGGCCAAAACTTCATCTGGTACATAATCTTTACCTGGAGTTGATTCTTTTAGCATACTTAGGGTTCTGTTTGCTTCCAATTCCTCTTTCGTCCTATTTTCCAATATGCTTTTTTGTTCTTTTAATTGAATATATTGTTTGTACTCGTTGATTTCAGAATTTCCGCTGTCCGCAAACGCTGTATTATATGTAAAAAGTATAAGGAGAACGAAAATGCAAGATAGGATTCTTTTCTTAATCATGTAAATACTAATACCTCCAAATTTACAAATATAGTGTTTTCTCATCCAAAGAATTTTTGTTTCCGAAACAGACGTTAAGACTGATGAATAATCTCATTTATTATAATATCATTCCAATATATATATCACAATACATTGATTATTATAATTCGTATAATTTTTACATGGTCATCCCCTTTAGCACCATGGTATGAATATCTCCCGAAGCCACCGCAATGAAATCCGTCCAACCCTGGGTAGTGCATTGCCCGTAATAATCAGACTCCGCTACCGTTACCGTGCTATCCGCCCAATAGTCCGACCATGTTGTAATAGCTGGCATCCACGGTAATAATGTTTCTCCAATCTTACACATAGCATTGGAGATTCTCATTATTGTTGGGCGAGTATCGTTCAATCATTTTTAAGAACAGTAAGCTAGATCCGCAATTCTTTACATATATCTCGCTACCAATATATATCGCAGGGCTGTACCGCTAGTAGCATCTTTGATAGCCGAATGCGGTCTATCTTTGTTCCACTATGATATTCCATTAACAATTTTTCCTCTTTGACACCCTGCTGCCTAAGCACTCAACCTGCGTGTACAATGTCTAATACGAAATTAACTGAAAAATGCCTTTAAAATTGAAGGCATTTTCGTGTAAGCGAAATGAAATGGTTGATTTAATACCAAGAACTTTTAATTCCAACAATAAATTATTTGGGCGTGGACTTCTGCCATTGAAGAGTAGGTACTACTTTGGCCGCTAACTGTTCCGTAAACAGTTACCGAATCCCCTTCGAGAAGTTTGGTAACGTTTCCTCTCGCGCCTACAAAGTAGACATCAAACTTATATCCGTCACTTGCGACAACGACCTGTTCACTAAGTACGGAAGTTATGTAGCCCTCGAATTGTATTTTTCTTCCTGAATAAGAATCAGGGTTTCTTATAACATCGCTTGTATTTATAGTTTCAAAACTATTCAATTCCTCTTGTAAAGCTTGCTCGTCAGCTATTTCTTTTGCAGCAACAGCATTATCGTATAAAACCTGATCAAACTCATAATTATAATTCTTTAATTCGTTCAGCTTATTTAGCACTTCAGTATAATCCCCATTAGCGTAATACTCTTTTGCTAAAGCATATAAAATATCGCAAAATATCGTGTTGTAAGTACCATCGAGTTTTAAATCAAGAAAAATATTATATGCTGCATCATAATAACCACTATTATATAAATCGGCTGCGTTCTCAATTGCCAAGGAATATATCTGTTCTTGTATATCTTCGTCTTTTAGTTTAATAACAACTGGAAGCACATCCTCATATTTTTTTGCTTCAATAAGGGCAACAGCATAATAATATATATAGTCTTGGGGGGCATCCTCATCATCAACAAGAAGCTTAAAGACCGATAGCGCCTCTTCATGTTTTTTTGCTTCTTGCAAAGTCATAGCATAGTTAAAGATAATATCTTTTGAGTCTTTAAAGTTCCCAAGTTGATCATATTGTTCTATTGCTTGATTATGTTGTCCTGCCGCCATTAATGCCGTTGCCTCGTTATACTTGCTATTAGGGACTATCACTAAAATCACTATCAGCAACAGGATAATAGCTATTCCTATCCCCCCAATAACAAATGGTCTTTTCTTCTGATTCTTCTTTTTATCGTTATTGATGGTTCGAGCAAAATTCAAGCATTTTTCAAGGAGTTCGTCAGCATCTTTATATCCGCTGATAGATCTAAGCTTATCGGCTATCTTTAAACACTTTTTCTCTGATGGCAATACAGATGTGTCGGACATCGCTAATACGGATTGGTATATGCGTTCTTGAGGTAACGCTTTTAGTAGCTCTTCGCACTCTGCTTTTAATTCATCGGCATCATTAAAACCTCTGGCCACTTCAAATAGTCGTATTGCTTCTTTATAATAC
>JAEZQN010000117.1 GCA_023441145.1 Bacillota bacterium | reverse complement strand
GCCACATACAGAAACAGCACCGTCATCAGTAATATCAATCTTTACACCTGTCGTATCAATAATCGCGTTAATCGTCTTTCCACGCTGACCTACTACATCACCAATCTTAGTAGGGTCAATCTGAATCTGAACAATCTTAGGAGCATATTTGCCTACTTCTTTTCTTGGTTCAGCAATTGCTGGCTTCATAACTTCATCTAAGATATAGATTCTAGCTTCTCTTGTTCTATAAATAGCTTCTTCAATAATCTGACGAGTCAGACCATGAATCTTAATATCCATCTGTATTGCTGTAATACCTTCGTGAGTACCAGCAACCTTAAAGTCCATATCACCAAAGAAATCCTCAAGGCCTTGGATATCTGTTAATACAAGATAATAATCATCAGTATCACCAGTTACTAATCCGCAAGAAATACCAGCTACAGGCTTCTTAATTGGAACACCAGCTGCCATTAAAGACAAGGTGGAAGCACAGATACTAGCCTGAGAAGTAGAACCATTAGATTCAAACGTCTCTGATACAGTACGGATTGCATATGGGAACTCTGCTTCACTAGGAAGTACAGGAACTAATGCTTTCTCTGCTAAGGCACCATGTCCAATTTCACGACGTCCAGGTCCTCTAGAAGGTCTAGTTTCACCAACGGAATAGCTTGGGAAATTGTAGTGATGCATATAACGCTTAGAAGTCTCAGCCTCATCTAAACCATCTAACTTTTGTGCTTCAGATAAAGGAGCTAAAGTTGTTACAGTCATAATCTGAGTTTGACCTCTTGTAAACATACCAGAACCATGAACTCTAGGTAAAAGATCAATTTCAGCAGCAAGCTTTCTGATTTCATTAACCTTTCTTCCATCAGGACGCTTCTGATCCTTTAAAATCATCTTTCTAACTACCTTCTTCTGGTATTTATAAACTGCTTCATCAATATAAGGAATCCATTCTTCATTTACTTCAGCAAAATGTTCTTCCAGTTTATCTTTAATAACACGAATAATCTCTTCTCTTACCTGTTTCACATCAGTGAAAACTGCTTCTTCCATTTGCTCTGGAGTAATAAATGCCATCATATCGTTAAATAAATCTTCTGGCACTTCACAACTTGTGTACTCATGCTTTGCTTTACCAACTTCAGCTACAATCTGATCAATGAACTTAATCACTTGTTGGTTAATCTCATGAGCTGCAAAGATTGCTTCAATCATCTTGTCTTCTGGAACCTCATTAGCACCAGCTTCAATCATTATAACCTTATCCTTAGTAGAAGCAACTGTTAATTGTAACTGAGAAATAGCCTTTTGCTCTGCATTTGGATTAAACACAAACTGGCCATCCACTAAACCTACCTGAGTAGTAGCACAAGGACCATCAAAAGGGATATCAGATACAGCTGTTGCGATAGCAGAACCTAACATTGCTGTTAATTCTGGGCTACAGTCTGGATCAACAGACAACACCAAGTTATTCAAAGTTACATCATTACGATAATCCTTAGGGAACAATGGTCTCATA
Organism: Bacillota bacterium; assembly: GCA_023441145.1. Taxonomy (GTDB): domain Bacteria; phylum Bacillota; class Clostridia; order Lachnospirales; family Lachnospiraceae; genus KM106-2. The sequence continues at coordinate 5,038 of JAEZQN010000117.1, read as the reverse complement.
GGACGGTCGATAACACGTGAGGTTAAGATAGCATTCTCACTAGCTTTTCCTTCTCTCTTATTAAAACCTCCAGGAATCTTACCAACAGCATATAATTTTTCTTCATATTCTACACTTAATGGAAAGAAATCAATTCCTTCACGGGGTTTCTCGGAAGCTGTTGCGGTTGATAACACAACAGTATCTCCGTAGTGCATAAGAGCCGCACCATTAGCCTGTGCTGCTACACGGCCAATTTCAACTGTAAGCGTTCTCCCAGCCAATTCCATAGAAAAACTTTTGTACATAATCAAATCTCCTTTATTTTAAAATTGCTGTGGGAAAACCGAAACGTCTGAGAAAACCACTACTATTGAATGGTCTTTTCAGAGGTCTCGGATGTATAATTTCCCACGAAATCCATATTATGGTTATAGTATGGACCAACTAAGTCTTTTATACTCAGCCATTTTTTATTATATCACTATGAATTCTTTTTTACTAGCTATAAATTCACATATCTCGAGTCTTTTCTGAATTGTAAATATTATGAGTTATTTTCCATAATTTGTTTCACGTTAAACATTTATAAAGCACCTAAGAAATGATATTATCCTCATTTCAAAGGTGCTTCTTGCCTTACTATTACTTTTCTAAAAGCATTTCTACACTAACAAGTTTAACACAAAGGACAAATAATTCCGTAGCAGTAATTAAATCGTCTAAATTAGGATAGGTTGGAGCAATACGGATATTGCTATCCTTAGGATCCTTACCATATGGATAGGTTGCACCAGCTGGAGTCATAGTAACCCCTGCTTTTTTGGCTTTCGCTACTACTTTTTTTGCACAGCCTTCTAAGGTATCAAAGGATATAAAATAACCACCTTTTGGTTTATACCAGGTACCAATACCAAGACCAGTAAGTTCTCTCTCCAATATATCAAGTACTGCTTCAAATTTTGGACGAAGAATGGCAGCATGCTTTAACATATGCTTCTTTAAACCATTAAAATCACCATAAAATCTTACATGACGTAACTGATTTACTTTGTCATGTCCAATGGTTTGTATTGTTAACTGCTTCTTAATATCTACTAAGTTGTTTGCAGAGGTCTCAATTGCAGCTACACCAGAACCTGGAAAGCTAACCTTTGAGGTTGAACAGAATTTATATACCATATCAGGATTTCCTGCTCTCTTACATTCAGCAAGAATCTCAATTAAATGATCATGATTATCATCATATAAATGGTGAACACAATATGCATTATCCCAATAGATTCTGAAATCTTTTGCTGCTGGTTTTAATCTTGCAAATCTTCTTACTGTCTCATCAGTATAAGTAATTCCCTGTGGATTAGAGTATTTTGGGACACACCAGATTCCCTTTATTGCCTCATCCTCGGATACCAGCTTTTCTACTATATCCATATCAGGGCCTTCTAAGGTCATAGGAACGTTAATCATCTCAATACCAAAATATTCTGTAATGGCAAAATGTCTATCATAGCCTGGTACAGGACATAAGAATTTCACCTTATCAAGCTTACACCAAGGAGTATTCCCCATTACACCATGAGTCATAGAACGTGAAATGCTATCATACATAATATTTAAACTAGAATTGCCATACATAATCAAATTTTCTGGCGGAGTTTCTGTCATATCTCCAATCAGTTTTTTAGCTTCTGCAATACCATCTAATAAACCATAATTTCTACAGTCAGTACCATCATCACAGGTAAGATCTGTTTTACTGTTTAAAACATCCATCATACCCATAGACAAATCTAACTGATCAGCACCTGGTTTTCCTCTTGACATATCAAGATTTAGCCCTTTCGCCTGGAAATGCTTATACTCAGCTGACAACTCACTATGTAATTGCTGTAATTCCTCTTTACTTAGTTCTGCGTATCCTTTCATTTGATACCTCCCACATTCCTACCCATATATTTTTCTAGTATTTTATACTACAATTAATAAATATGCAAGGAAGATTTTGTAGGATTGAAAAGAATTTGCACATTTTAGTCTCTTTCGGTTATACTGTCTATATGTATGGAGGTAAGAACATGAAGATAACAGGATTAATTACAGAATACAATCCTTTTCATAATGGACATAAATATCATATAGAAGAAGCTCGCCGCTTGACAGGAGCCGATTATATTGTAGTAGTCATGAGTGGCGATTTTGTGCAACGAGGAACCCCTGCCTATATGGACAAGTACTTAAGAACCCAAATGGCCTTAAGTTTAGGAGCTGATATCGTAATTGAACTTCCCGTTCTATATGCTACAGCCAGCGCAGAGTATTTTGCCTTAGGTGCCATAAAAATATTAGACAGCTTAGGTTTTGTTGACTCCATCTGCTTCGGAAGTGAACTAGGTGAACTTACTCCTCTAGAGGATATTGCAAATCTTCTACTTCATGAACCTGAAAGCTATCGACTAAACCTAGCAAAGCATCTACAAAACGGGGATACCTATCCAATAGCAAGAAGAAAAGCCATATTAAATGAGTTACCAGTGCATAATCGTTCCCTATATGAGAGTATTTTAGCTTCTCCAAATAACATTCTTGGAACAGAGTATATAAAAGCCCTTAAATTTCTTGGCTCCTCAATAAAACCCTATACTATAAAACGGAAAACTGCAGATTATCATGAACAAGAACTTACAAAAGAAATAAGCTCCGCTACCTCTATTCGAAACGAATTAACAAAAGGAAACCTAATTATGCTTAAGGAAGCCGTTCCAGATAAGGTGTATGATATTCTAAAAGACAATTATAAAAAACGGTTTCCAATCTGCCTTGATGATTTTTCAGCCGAGCTCTACCATAAATTATTATATCACAATGCTAAAACCCTTACGCAATATCTAGATATGAATGAAGACTTAAGTATACGAATCTATAACTCATTGTCACAATATGATAACCTTACAAGTTTTACCCAATTACTTAAGTCGAAAAACTATACAATGACAAGAATAAATAGAATCCTTTGCCACATTCTTCTTCACCTAAAACAAGATGACTTACATCCTGTAAAATGGCATAGAGATAGTTCTCGTCTTGTACTTGAAAATCGTATGTTACCACAATACATTCGGATTCTTGGTTTAAGAAGAGAGGCCTCCTTTTTATTAAAGAAAAAAGAGCTCAAAAATACACTACCTCTGATTACAAAGGTGGCAAATGCCAAAAAAGTGTTATCAGAGGACGCACTCAATATGTTTCAAATGGACATTATGGCCTCAAATTTATATCAATATAAAATATATGAGAAATACGGTACGCGTCTTGCTGGAGAATATAAGCAAGGAGTATTCCTCTTAGATTAAAAGTTATAGAGCTGTCCCTTAAAAAAGGACAGCTCTATAACTTTATATTAACTCTTCCATTTCATTTAATAATTCTTCAAACACAGATAAGGCTTGTTCAATTGGTTCACTCTTAGTCATATCTACCCCTGCTCCCTTAAGCAAATCAATTGGATCCTTTGAGCTTCCTCCTTTTAGAAAGTCTATATAATCCTTTACTGCCTCTTGTCCATTCGTAAGAATACGTTTAGACAGCGCAATGGCCGCAGAATATCCAGTTGCATATTGATATACATAAAAAGGATTATAAAAATGAGGAATCCTAGCCCACTCCATATCTATCTCAGAGTCCACAAAAACTTCACTTCCAAAATACTTAACATTTAAGTCATGATAAATCTGACTGATGGATTCTGCAGTTAATGGTTCTCCCTCTGCCACCATATTATGAGTAATCTTCTCAAATTCAGCAAACATAGTCTGCCTGTAAAGAGTGGTTCTAAACTGTTCTAATTGATAATTAATAAGATAAGCTTTTCTTTCCTTATCTGTTGTAGTTTTTAACAAATGTTGCATCAATAATGCCTCGTTACAGGTAGAGGCAACTTCAGCCACAAAAATCTTATAACTTGCATACAAATATTGTTGATTATGGTCGGAATAATAAGAATGTATTGCATGGCCCATCTCATGACATAACGTAAAGGTATTATTTAAATTGTTCTGATAATTTAATAATACATAAGGATGTGTTCCATATGCTCCCCAAGAATAGGCACCACTACGCTTTCCTTGATTCTCATAAATATCGATCCAGCCATTTTCATATCCTTCCTTAAGAATCTCTTCATATTCCTTGCCAAGTGGCTTTAATCCCTCTTGTACAATCTTCTTAGCTTCACTAAAATCAATGTCCATGGACACAGAGGAAACCATAGGAACGTACAAGTCATACATATGAAGCTCCTCCACATTTAGACATCTCTTACGAATCTCCATATAGCGATGTAACAAAGGCAACTTCTCATGAACTACCTGAATTAGATTATCATATACCTCAGTTGGTATATTACTATCGTCCAACTCCATTGCCATACTGGAAGGATATTTTCTTGCTTTTGCATAAAAATGTTCTTGCTTTAAGTTGGCGGTATATACAGCTGCTAAAGTGTTTTTATAAGTAATATAGGGAGCATACATTGCCTCAAAGGCATCTTTACGAACTCTTCGGTCGTTACTTTGAAGGAAACTAGTGAAACGACCATGAGTAAGCTGTACCTCTTGTTGATTCTCATTCATTATCTGTGCAAACTGTATATCTGCATTATTGAAAATCGTAAAGATGTTAGAAGGTGCCTCCGTTACTTCTCCTGCTGCTGCCAATAATTTTTCCTCGACTTCAGAAAGAATATGAGGCTTTTTACGAAATAGATTGTCTAAATATCTTCTATAGAATTGTAAAGAGGAGCATTCTTCATAGAAACTCTCCAATTTCTCTTCTGAAAGCTTCATGATCTTAGAATGAAAGAAGGAAATAGAACCTTCAAATTTAACTGCCAACATAGACGCTCTATCACTTAATTTCTGATAAGTAGCATTGGCAGTATCCTCATGATATTTTTGATTAGAATATACAATTAAGCGCTCCAAAAGAAGGGACGCTGAGTCTCTTAAAGTTAAAAACTCATAAAGTTCATTACATGATAATGTAACTTTCCCCTCATAGG
>JAEZQN010000025.1 GCA_023441145.1 Bacillota bacterium | reverse complement strand
AAAGCACTAGCTTGTTTAACCGTTTTTTACATCTTTCGATGTCATTTACTGTTTCATAAAGAAACGTTCATTCTGAAATTCTTATTGAATTTTCAGGGTTGTTTCACTGTTTAGTTATCAATGTTCTTTGTCTTCGCTCTCACAAGCGACTCGTCTATCTTAACACAGTTAATTTTCAGTGTCAAGTACTTTTTTGAAGTTTTTTGACTTCTTTTTTGTTATTGTGTCGATTTACAGATTTTTAACCTCTCTCAGAGAGTGTTTCCCGCAAGCGACTTGTTTAGTATACAACAGTAAAAAGCATATGTCAATAGCTTTTTTCATCTTTTTTCAAAAAATATATTCAATTCATATAATTTCATGTTTGTATATGATATTCCGACATTTAGTGCAAATGTTTATACGATTAATAGTAAAATCCCCCTAGCCTTCCTTCTCCCACTAAAGTATAATACAGTTAATATATTACTTATCTAAGATGTTTGTATTTTTACTATAGAAAGGATGATCTCATGTACAAAGCAAGTAATAACGAAACTGTACTTTTGTATAATATGAAAGGACAGTCATACACCCAACAATTAAAAACAATTCTATTGAAAATGGCAATTCGAATAAAAGTGATTACGCCAGAGGAATACAATAAGAAAATTGGCGAATTCATTGGATTAAGTACAAATCCTTCTGCTCAACCACCTGCTGTAGAACCAAGCAGCCATATTGAGGATGAAATGATAGTTATGCATAACTTCACAGAAAAGCGATTAAACCAATTACTAGGAGAACTGCGTAGAGCAGGAATAATTATTCCTTTAAAAGCAATTATTACACCTCATAATAGTAACTGGACCTCATATGAATTACACGCTGAATTATCTCAGGAGAGAGAGGCCTTTCAAAAGCTGGAACAGCAAAAAGACAACCAACAAGCAGAGAAGTCAGAGAAAGCATAAATAAATATCAAAAGCCAGATAGTCGAACTATCAGCCCTATATCATAAGGCTAGCAGCTCTACTACCTGGCTTTACTTTTACCAACTTATTATGATTTCATTCTATTTAAGGCTTCATACCCTAGCAACAATGCTCCTAGGACTCCTTGCTGGTCTTTACATTGCGGTTCGACTATATACTCATTCATGTTTTCTAATTCTTTTGTTTTCACATATCCTTTTAGGATTTGGGGAACCTGTTCTCTAATAATGGGGAACAATTGCTTTTGTTTCATTACACCACCACCTAGAATTACCCTCTGAGGAGAGACAGTCAGAATCAAGTTAACTATCAGTTGGGCTATGTAGTATCCCGTATAAGACCATACTATATCTGTTTCTTCTAGTAAATACGATTTTATACCATAACGCTTTTCAATAGAGCCTCCTGCACACAAACCTTCTATACAGTCCCCATGAAACGGACAAGCTCCTAAAAAAGTATCAGATGAATATTTTTTGACTAGCATATGTCCAGCTTCCCCATGCATCATTCCATGAAGCAACGTTCCATTTACACATATTCCTACGCCGACACCTGTTCCTACTGTTATATAAGCGGCAGAATGCAACCCCTTGGCAGCGCCATAGGTCATTTCTCCAAGACAAGATCCATTTACATCCGTATCAAACCCAATTGGGATATTAAGCTTATCACGGAATGCACCACATATATCAAAGTTCTGCCAAGCTAGCTTTGGTGTACTGGTGATGTAACCATAGGTAGGTGAATTCTTATCCAAATCTATGGGACCAAAGCACCCTATTCCCAAAGCCTCTATCGGATACTGTTGAAAGAAACCTAATAAAAGAGGCATAGTTTCCTCTGGTGTAGTAGTAGGAAATGTTTTTATTTCTTTGATATGTCCATTTTCATCACCGATAGCACAAACCATTTTTGTCCCACCGGCTTCAAGCGCACCATAAAGCATCGTTTTCTCCCCTTATGTTGTAAAATTTACTCTGAGACTTCAGTTATCTCTGTAACGTTAGAAAGTTCAATTAAGAATTCTTCTACAACATCTTCACTTGTGGCCCAAGAGGTAACCAAACGTATCGCAGAGTGGGTCTCATTTACCTTCTCCCATATATGGAATGAGAATTTTTCTTCAAGTTTACTTATTACATCATTATGAAAGATTGGAAATAGTTGATTAGTAGGTGAATCATATAAAAAGCTATAACCAAGGCTAGCAATCCCCGTTCTCAGCATATCTGCCATACTATTTTCATGAGCACCAATATGAAAATACAGGTTTTTACTAAACAGTACTCCAAACTGTATTCCTAGGAGTCTTCCCTTTGCCAAGAGGCCGCCCTTTTGTTTCATAAGATACCGAAATTCTTCCTGAAGAGTTGAATTGCAAATAACCAATGCCTCTCCAAAAAGTGCTCCCATTTTTGTTCCACCTATGTAAAAAGCATCGCAAAGCTTAGGATAATCTACTAATAACATATCATTATTTTTTGTTGTAAGTGCACTTCCTAATCGTGCTCCATCTATATATAGAAGTAATTGTTGCGACTTACAGTATTCATATATCTCTTGTATTTCCCGTCTCGTGTATACTGTCCCAACCTCCGTTGGGTTAGAGAGATATACTAATTTGGGTTTTACCATATGTTCATCTGTGTGTTCTAAATAACTTTTATGTATTTGAGGAACAGTCAATTTCCCATCCATTGTATTTACAGTAATCACTTTATGCCCAGTTGCTTCAATGGCCCCTGTCTCATGCACTGCTATATGCCCAGTCTTAGGTGCAATCACTGCTTGGTGCGGTCTTAAAAATGCAGAAATCGCAGTTAGATTCGTTTGTGTTCCTCCTGTAAGGAAATGAATCTCTACCTGGTCATCGTTCATCTTCTCTTTCATAAGTTCAACTGCTCTATTGGAATATGTATCAAGGCCATAACCTTCAGACTGCTCATCATTCGTTGTTAAAAGTTCCTTCATTATTTCTGGATGAGCACCTTCACTATAATCATTCATAAAACTGTACATATTATGTCCTCCTTTTTAGCACTAGTATCGTCAGGATAATCAAAGTATACGTGCTTAGAACATTTTTGTACAGTATTTTCATCAATTAAACTGCCTTTTCCATTAATTACATAAACAAAAAAGACACCTCTAGGAGAAGTGTCTTTTTTAATCTATACTAAGCTAATTTAGCTTTTGCAATCTCTACTAAAGCAGTAAATCCAGCTGGATCATTGATAGCCATCTCAGATAACATTTTTCTGTTAACTTCAACTTCAGCTAATTTTAATCCATACATGAATTTGCTGTAGGATAAACCATTCATTCTAGCACCAGCATTGATACGAGCGATCCATAATGTTCTGAAATCTCTCTTCTTTTGCTTTCTACCTGCAAATTGAGAAGTTAATGCTCTCATTACAGATTGTTTTGCTACTCTATATTGTTTAGATCTAGCTCCTCTATAACCTTTAGCTAGCTTTAATACTCTTTTATGTCTCTTTTTAGCGTTCATTCCGCCTTTAATTCTTGCCATCTCGTTTTCCCTCCTTGCTTAATCTTATAGATAAGGTAAAATCTTTTTCATGTTCTTAATGTTAGTTGCATCAACAGTAGTAGATTTTCTAAGATTTCTCTTTCTCTTAGCAGATTTCTTAGTTAAGATATGGCTCTTGTAAGCCTTCATTCTTTTTAATTTTCCAGTACCTGTCTTTTTGAAACGTTTTGCAGCAGCTTTGCTTGTCTTAATTTTTGGCATGTCTTTTCCTCCTTGATAATAATATCATCAACAATAGTGTTGGTTCTCAATTACTGTTTCTTCTCAGAAAGAACCATTATCATAGTTCTACCTTCAAGTTTTGCAGGTTTTTCAACCAAAGCAATGTCCTCAAGCTGTGAATAAAAGGTATCCAAAATTTGTTTACCAATACCCATATGAGCCATCTCTCTACCACGGAAACGAAGTTCCACTTTTACTTTATCACCTTTTGTGATAAACTTTCTAGCCTGATTAGCCTTGGTATTAAGGTCATTCTGATCAATATTAGGTGACAAACGAAGAACTTTTACATCGGTAATCTTCTGCTTTTTCTTTGCTTCCTTCTCCTTACGAGCCTGTTCATATCTAAACTTACCATAATCGATAATCTTACAAACAGGTGGCTTTGCATTTGGAGAAATCTTCACTAAGTCGAGATTCGCTTCCTTTGCTAGTTTCATAGCATCCTTTGTAGGCATAACTCCTAATTGTTCACCGTCTTCACCAATAAGACGAATCTCACGGTCTCTGATCTGCTCATTAATCATTAAATCGCTAATTGTACTGCACCTCCATATGGGTTAATAAATCAATTCTCGGACAACACACTTTGTTGGTTAACTAACGCTCCACCTCTTACCTTCGTCGATCGTTGATGGACGCTCCACCTCTCGACTTCGTCGATCGCTGATGGACGCTCGCCAAATACTACGTATTTGACTATCCCAAAAGAATTCGCATACAGATGCAAGCATCTGATGCTTCCTCTTTTGCGATAACAAGCACTGCGTGCTTGGCTCGCTGTTAACACAAAAAACGTGGATAACAAAGTTATCCACGCCAAGTTCTATACTAATAAAAGCAATATGCTTCTATTAACGTCTTGCATATAAACCCGAGTCACATCTTGTGCTAAGGTGAGAGTGGATACTCTACTTTGTTCTCCTTGTAGACTCATCAATCTACAACAGTCATATCTTAGCACAGATGTTCTATACTGTCAAGAAATATTATTTATTTTCCTGAACTTCAATTTTACGAATTTCTTTTGTACGAATTTCTTTACAAATAGCATCCACAAAATCGTCTAAACTCTTTTGTCCTTCATCACCAAGGTAACGGCTTCTTACGGAAACAACATTATTTTCTTCTTCATTTTGACCAATCACAAGCATATATGGTACACGTTGAAGACGAGTTTCACGTATTTTATAACCAATCTTTTCTGCACGACTATCTACAGTAGCTTTGATGCCATTATCTCTAAGTGTAGCTAATACTTTTTCTGCATAATCATGATATTTTTCAGAAATAGGAAGCACACGCACCTGTTCTGGACATAACCAAGTTGGGAATAAACCAGCATACTTTTCAATTAACCAAGCAAGAGTTCTCTCGTAGCAACCCATACTTGTTCTATGAATGATAAATGGACGTTTCTTCTCTCCGTTAGCATCGATATAGAACATATCGAATCTCTCTGCAAGAGCAAAGTCTAACTGTATGGTAATCATGGTATCTTCCTTACCATATACATTCTTTGCTTGAATATCAAGCTTAGGACCATAGAAAGCAGCTTCTCCTTCTGCCTCTGTATACTGTACACCAAGATGATCTAGAATTTCACGCATTTTATCTTGCACTCTGTTCCAGTGTTCTTCATCACCAAGGTATTTCTCCTTGTTGTTAGGATCCCATTTAGAAAGACGATAAGTAACATCCTCTTCTAACCCTAAAGTAGTAAGACAGTATCTAGCAAGATCAAGACATCCTGCAAACTCTTCCTCAACCTGCTCTGGGGTAACTATTAAGTGGCCTTCAGAGATTGTAAACTGACGAACTCTTGTTAAACCATGCATTTCCCCAGAATCTTCGTTTCTAAATAAGGTAGAAGTCTCACCATAGCGACAAGGAAGATCTCGATAACTCTTCTGACTTTGTTTATATACATAATATTGGAATGGACATGTCATAGGACGAAGAGCAAATACTTCAGAATCCTCATTGTTTTCATCTCCTAGAACAAACATACCTTCTTTATAATGACCCCAATGATCAGAAATGACATATAAATCCTTCTTCGCCATTAAAGGTGTTTTAGTTCTCATGTAGCCACGTCTTTCTTCCTCATCTTCAACCCAGCGCTGTAATGTCTGAATCATCGCTGCACCCTTTGGCATAAGAAGTGGAAGTCCTTGACCAATAACATCTACTGTAGCAAACAGTTCCATTTCACGACCTAACTTATT
>JAEZQN010000005.1 GCA_023441145.1 Bacillota bacterium | reverse complement strand
GCTGATGAGGAAAAGAGTGCCAAGGTTGTTGTTCCAGATTATCAGTTATCTCTTGCTATTGGTAAGGAAGGACAGAATGCAAGACTTGCCGCTAGACTTACTGGCTATAAGATTGATATAAAGAGTGAATCTCAGGTTGAAGGATATAGCGACGAAGAATAAGAGGTAGGGAAAAGAGGTTACTATGAGTATGAAAAAGGTGCCGATGCGTCAGTGTGCGGGCTGTGGGGAAATGAAGAGTAAGAAGGAATTAATTCGTGTCATCAAGACCCCTGAAGACGATATTGTAATCGATACAACAGGAAAGAAAAATGGACGTGGAGCATATCTATGCAACTCTATGGAGTGCTTTAGAAAAGCAGTAGAGCGTAAGGCCTTAGATCGTTCCTTGAAAGTTACCATACCGAAAGAAATCTATACGGAGCTAGAAAAGGAGCTGAAGGATATTGACACAAAATAAAGTCTTGTCCTATATTGGGCTTGCTACCAAAGCTGGAAAGCTTGTCAGCGGTGAGTTCATGACAGAAAAGGCAGTAAAAGAAGGCAGGGCCAATCTTGTAATTGTTGCCCAGGATGCCTCTGATAATACAAAAAAGATGTTCACCAATATGTGTTCATTTTATAATGTCCCAATTGTTGTTTTGCAAGAGAAAGAAACCTTAGGTCATGCCATGGGTAAGCAATTTAGAGCCTCTTTGGCTATTACAGACAGGGGATTTGCAGATGCAATTATGAAACAATTGGAGAAGAAGCTGTAAACGAACGAAAGAACTCAAACAGGGAATTATAATTTCCTGTGCCAGGAAAGGATTGGTGGAAGTATGGCAAAGATGAAGATTTATGAATTAGCAAAAAGTTTAAATAAATCCAATAAGGATATTATTCAGTTATTGAATGATAAAGGTATTGAAGTAAAAAGTCATATGAATAGTATTGAGGACAATCACATTGACCTTGTAAGAAAGCACTTTGGAGGAAATATCTCCAATGAGACACCAAGTAAAGGTTCTGCTACAGAAGTAAAAGATAAGCCTAATAAACCATTTGTAAGGGAAGAGGCTGTAAGAACAAACAATATAAAATCTAATGAGAATGGACAAAATAGAAATCAAAATATGAATAACCAAAATAAAACAAACACAGGAAATGAGAGTCGTACCCAAAGTAATGGTGTACAATCTAATAGAACACAAGGAAATCGCCCACAACAAGGGAATAATTCACAAGAAAGTCGCCAGCAGGGCAATCGTCCACAGGGAGCAAATAGCCAAGGAAACCGCCCACAAGGAGGAAATAGTCAAGGAAATCGTCCACAGGGAGCTGGCCAACAAGGAAATCGTCCACAGGGAGCTAATAGCCAAGGAAACCGTCCACAGGGTACTGGTAGACCTCAACAAGGTAATAATCAGAACGCTGGTAGAAATAACTATAGCCCTAACCAGAACCGTGGCCCTCAGGGACAGGATAGTCGCGATAACAAGAATGACAATAGAAACAATAACAGAAATACTAACAACAGATTTAATAACAATAACAACCGCAATAATAGAAATAATAACCGCAATCAGCAGCAAAATAATGCGCCAGCTAAGGATCCAAACAGAAAAGGAGCATTCATTAAGCCTGAGGTTGTAAAAGTAGTGGAAGAGGAAGTTAAGCAAATTATCATTCCTGAAGTAATTACTTTAAAAGAACTTGCAGATAAGATGAAACAGCCTGTAGCTGCTTTGGTAAAGAAATTATTTATGCAAGGTAAGATGGTTTCTATTAACTCTGAGATCTCTTACGAGGAAGCAGAAGAAATCGCATTAGAATATGATATCATTGTGGAATTAGAAGAGCAGGTAGATGTCATTGAAGAGCTGCTAAAAGAGGATGAGGAAGAGGAAGGTACTCTTGTAAAACGTCCTCCTGTAGTCTGTGTTATGGGTCACGTTGACCATGGTAAGACCTCTCTTTTAGATGCCATTCGTAGTTCTCATGTAACAAGTGGAGAGGCTGGAGGAATTACTCAGCACATCGGTGCTTCTGTCGTTAAGTATAATGGAGAAAACATTACCTTCTTAGATACTCCTGGCCATGAGGCATTTACATCTATGCGTATGCGTGGTGCTCAATCTACTGATATTGCTATTCTTGTTGTAGCAGCAGATGATGGTGTTATGCCACAAACAGTAGAGGCGATTAACCATGCCAAAGCAGCTGGAATCGAAATTGTGGTAGCTATCAATAAAATTGATAAACCAAGTGCTAATATTGAACGTGTTAAACAAGAGTTAGTTGAATATGAATTAATCGCTGAGGATTGGGGTGGAAGTACTGTATTTGTTCCAGTTTCTGCTCATACCAAGGAGGGTATTGACCAACTTCTTGAAATGATCCTTTTAACCAGCGAGATTCTTGAATTAAAAGCTAACCCTAATCGTAATGCTAGAGGTATTGTAATAGAAGCGAAGCTTGATAAAGGCAAGGGTAGTGTTGCTACCGTTTTAGTGCAAAAGGGTACACTTCATGTAGGAGATCCTATTGTAATTGGTTCCTCTTATGGTAAGATTCGTGCCATGATTGATGATAAGGGCCGTCGTGTAAAAGAGGCTGGGCCTTCTACACCTGTAGAAATCCTTGGATTAAATGATGTTCCTGCAGCTGGTGAAGTATTTATGGGAACAGAAAATGAGAAAGAAGCAAGAAGCATTGCAGAAGTCTACATCAAGCAATCCAGAGAAAAGCTTTTGGATGATACCAAGGCAAAATTATCTTTAGATGGCTTGTTCTCACAGATTCAAGCAGGTAATATTAAGGAATTAAACTTAATCATTAAGGCAGATGTTCAGGGCTCTGTAGAAGCAATGAAGCAAAGTCTTCTTAAACTAAGTAATGAAGAGGTTGCAGTTCGTGTTATCCACGGTGGCGTTGGTGCAATTAATGAATCTGATATTATGTTGGCAAGTGCATCTAATGCTATTGTCATTGGTTTTAATGTTCGTCCAGACCATACAGCAAAGGACATTGCAGATAGAGAGCAGGTAGATCTTCGTCTATACCGAGTTATCTATAATGCAATCGATGATATTGAAGCTGCATTAAAAGGTATGTTAGAGCCTATTTATGAGGAAAAGGTCATTGCACATTCCGAGATTCGTGCTATATTTAAAGCATCTGGTCTTGGAACCATTGCCGGCTGTTATGTATTAGATGGTAAAGTTCTTCGTAATACTAAGGTTCGTATTACCCGTGAAGGCAAACTCATTTATGAAGGAAATCTTCAATCCCTAAAAATTGTTAAGGATGACGTGAAAGAGGTTGCTAAGGGTTATGAATGTGGTATGGTATTTGAAAAGTTTAATGATGTAAAAGAGTTTGACCAGGTTGAACACTACATGATGGTGGAAGTTCCTAGATAGTTCAAATTCTTTAGGAGGCCCTATATGAGAAAAAATAGTGTTAAGAATACCCGTATTAATGGTGAAGTTCAAAAAGAATTGAGTAAAATTATTAGCATGGAGATTAAAGACCCTAGAATACATCCGATGACTAGTGTGGTAAATGTTGAGGTAGCTCCTGATTTAAAACATGCTAAGGTGTACATTAGTGTACTTGGCAATGAAGAAGAGCGTAAGGAAACTTATGCTGGTTTAAGAAGCGCGGCTCCTTATATCAGAAGCTTATTAGCTAAGACCATTAATCTTCGTAATACACCTGAATTGCATTTTATTATGGATCAATCCATTGAATATGGAATTAATATGTCTAAGCTTATTGATGAAGTAAATCATGATAGAGTAGACGAAGAAAAGGATGGAGAAGATGGAGAAACTATTTAATTTATTAGATGGTGCCCATTTAATTGGAATAGCAGGTCATGTAAGACCCGATGGTGATTGTGTCGGGTCCTGCATGGCGCTTTACAACTATATCTTAAATGCTTTTCCGAGTATAAATGTTGAGGTATATCTAGAGGAGATACCTAATGTTTACGGATATATTAAACATGTGGAACAGGTAAAGACAACCTGTGAAGGTAGTGAGAACAAGGAGTATGATTTGTTCATCTCTTTGGATTGTGGAGATGCAGAGAGACTTGGCTTTGCAGCTGCATTATTTCATAATGCCAAAAGAACCATAAACATTGACCATCATATTAGTAATACCAGATTTGGAGATGTTAATATTGTGTTAGCAAATGCTAGTTCTACCTGTGAGACTCTTTTTGGCTTATTAGATGAGGACTATATCAATAAAGATGTTGCAGAGGCTTTATATACTGGTATTATACATGATACTGGTGTGTTTAAGCATTCCAATACCTCATGTGAGACAATGCGTATTGCTGGTCGATTAATCGAAAAGGGAGTAGATTTTTCTCGCATTATTGATGAGAGCTTTTATCAGAAGACTTATTTACAAAACCAGTTATTAGGCAGATGCTTAACGGAAAGTGTAATGGCCCTTAACAATACATGTATTATCTCCGGGTTAACTGAGAAGATTATGAGATTTTACGGTGCTACGAGTAAGGACATAGATGGAATTATTGATCAGTTAAGGGTGACCAAGGGTGTGGAAACAGCTATATTAATTCACGAGACTTCTCCTCAGACTTATAAGGTCAGTATGCGTTCTAATCATTATGTGGATGTAAGTCGTATCGCCGTTACCTTTGGTGGAGGTGGTCATGTGCGTGCAGCTGGTTGCACTATGACAGGAACTTATGATGATGTAGTTGACAACATTATTGGAATGATTGAGAAACAGCTTAGGGAGCAGACTAAATGATCAATGGTGTAATCAATGTATATAAAGAAGCCGGATATACTTCCCATGATGTGGTAGCAAAGCTTCGGGGTATTCTAAAACAGAAAAAAATTGGCCATACAGGAACGCTAGATCCGGATGCAACGGGAGTGTTGCCTGTTTGTCTTGGCAATGGAACGAAGCTTTGTGATTTGCTAACGGATAAGGATAAGACCTATGAAGCTGTAATGCTTTTAGGAACTACCACAGATACCCAGGATACCTCTGGAACCATTCTTACAGAGAATGAAGTTTTAGTCTCAGAGGAAGAAGTCCTAGAAGCCATAAAGTCGTTTATTGGAGGATATGATCAAGTGCCTCCTATGTACTCAGCTCTTAAGGTGAATGGCAAGAAATTGTATGAACTAGCAAGAGAGGGTAAGGTTGTTGAGCGTAAATCTAGACCGATACAAATTTATGATATTATAGTGAATGAAATAAATCTAAAGGAAAAACAAGTTAGCATTACTGTTCATTGTTCTAAAGGCACTTATATTCGAACCCTTTGTCATGATATCGGAGCAAAATTAGGCTGTGGAGGGTGCATGAGTAAGTTAAAACGTACCATGGTTAGTTCTTTTTCCCTTGAGGATAGTCTCACTTTAAGTGAGATAGAGGCATTAGCTAGAGAAGGAAGCATTATGAATGCTGTGATATCAGTAGATGCTCTATTTCCTCATTATGATGCAATCATCATAAAGGAGGATGCAAGTCGTTTGATTTATAACGGCAATAGCTTTCTAAAGAATAATATTTTAAGCGTTAAGCCAGCTAGCCTCAAGACCCAAAGCCATCATACAGATAGTAATAAAGTACGTGTATATGATTTTTCAGGCAATTTTGTAGGGATATATAAAGAAATAGAGCAAGGGGTATATAAGCCAGAGAAAATGTTTCTTTAGTGAAGCACTGTAATAGCTAGGGAGAATAAAAATGAGATATATTAATGAGACAACAGACTTTCAGCTACACAATAGTGTAGTTACGC
>JAEZQN010000376.1 GCA_023441145.1 Bacillota bacterium | reverse complement strand
GCAAAGAGTAGAACAGCTTTTAGAGAGTCTTAAGTCTAGGGAAGTTGTAATTAAAGAGATTACGATCCGTGATAAGAAGAAACCCTCACCACTGTTTTATGATTTAACAGAGCTTCAGAGAGATGCCAACAATAGGTATGGCTTTTCTGCCAAGGAGACATTAAATATTATGCAGAGGCTATATGAGAATCATAAGGTACTTACCTATCCTAGAACGGATTCTCGTTACCTTAGTAGTGATATTGTAGATAGCCTAAAGGAGAGACTAAAAGCTTGTAGTGTAGGTCCATATCGTCAAATAGGAAATGGGCTTATGGGACAGAGTTTTAGTGCTAAGGCAGTTTATGTAAATAATCAGAAGGTCAGTGATCATCACGCCATTATTCCTACGGAGCAATATGTACAGCTTTCTAATATGACCAATGAAGAGCGAAAGATCTATGACTTAGTAGTAAGGCGGTTTTTCTCCACCTTATCTCCTGATTATGAATATAGCCAGGTTAGTATTAACCTAGACATTGGCGGCGAGACCTTTGTGACTAAGGTAAATGCGCTAAAGAAACAAGGGTGGAAAGCAGTCTATGAACAGGAAGACTCTAAGGGAGAAGAGGAAGAAGATGCAATAAGCGCTAAGGAGGATGTCACGCTTATCTCTGAGATGAAGAAGGGCGACCGCTTATCCCTTAAGGAACTTGTGATGACGGAAGGGAAGACGAATCCTCCAGCTCCTTTCAATGAAGCTACCTTGCTTACTGCCATGGAGCATCCTCAGAGCTTTCTAAAGGATCAGGATAAGGAAACTATAAAGACACTTAATGAGACAGGTGGATTAGGTACCGTTGCCACAAGAGCAGATATTATTGAAAAGTTATTTTCTAGCTTCCTTGTTGAAAAGAGAGGCAAGGATATTTATATAACCAGTAAAGGAAAACAGTTATTAGAGTTAGTTCCTGAGGACTTAAAGAAGCCAGAGCTTACCGCTGATTGGGAGAATAAATTAAGTTTGATATCCAAAGGAAGCCTAAAGCGAGAACATTTTATGCTAGAGATTAGGGGTTATGCCAATACCTTAATAGAAGAGATTAAGGCAGGGGATAAGAATTTTCGTCATGATAACCTAACCAACCATAAGTGTCCTCAATGTGGAAGTCGTTTATTGTTAGTAAAGGGTAAAAATGCGACTCATCACGTGTGTCAGGATAGAGAATGTGGGTATCGAGAAACTGTTTCTAGAAGTAGTAATGCGAGATGTCCAAAGTGCCACAAGCGTATGGAACTGTATGGTAAGGAAAATAAGGTATTCCAATGTAGCTGTGGATATCGAGAAAAACTAGATAGCTTTACAGAGCGTAGGAAAAAGGAAGGTGCCGGCGTTAGCAAGAAGGATGTAGTGAAATATCTAAAGCAACAGAAAAAGGAGGATATTCCACTGAATAATCCGTTTGCCGATGCTTTGTCCAAATTGAATTTGAAATAAGTGTTTTATATAGTAAGCCATCATAGTAGTTTGGTGTTAACCAACTATTATGGTGGCTTATTTTAGTATTCACTTACTTTACTTCTGTTCTAAATAGATGTAGGCAATAATAAAAATATAGGGAAATAGTATTATTAAGCCAGAATAGGAATGTCAGACAACCTGTTTATGAGTAGTCTTAAGAGAGGAAGGGAAGTATGGAACAAGGAACCATGCATGATTTTACTTCACCAGAGAATAGAGAGGAAAAGGATGAGGTTGAAAAGAAACTGGGGCGTATATCTGAACATTTAGAACAATTGACAAAAGATTTTGAAGAACGATTTCTCTATGACGAAAAGCAAGAGAAGATTATAGACCAGATGCATGGAGAGCTGCAAAACTATCGTAATGATTTATATGCATCCTTAGTGAAACCAGTTTTAATAGATATTATCGAGGTGGTAGATAACATAAGAAAGGCTGGGGTTACATATGGAGCCAAGGGAGTGAACGAAGCCGCAGCGGCAGGCATTATTATGGATTTCATTGAGGATCTCCACTACATTTTAACTAATTATGGAGTGGATATTTATAAGGCTACAGCCGGAGATCCTTTTATTCCGGTAAGACAGCGTATTCTATCCACTGTTGCCACCAACAATCTAGAGCTTAATGGAAAGGTATCTGAAAGTATGGGATTTGGTTACTTCTACAAAGGAAAGGTGCTTTGGCCAGAGAAAGTTACTGTCTACAAATATCAATCCAATGCGTAATGGGAAGGAGAGTTATACTATGTCAAAATATGTGTATGGAATTGATTTGGGAACCACCTATTCCTGCATTGCCTATCAGGATGAAACTGGAAGACCGGTTATCGTTCAAAACAGGGAAGGGACCAATACTACCCCTTCCGTAGTACAGTTTCTAGAGGACAGTAGTGAAGTTATTGTTGGACAGATTGCCAAGGATACTTCTGTTCTTTATGCTAAGAACACCATATCTCTCATTAAGACCAAGATGGGGCGAGAGACAATAGTCTATTATGGGGCAAATGGGGATAAAGAAATGACTCCTGTGGAGGTTTCTGCCTGTATTCTTCGTAAGATTTGTAGAGATGCCGGAGAACTTCTTGATGATCAAGTTAAGGATGTGGTAATTACTTGTCCAGCATACTTTGGGGAAGCGGAACGTATGGCCACCAAGCAGGCAGGCATTGTTGCAGGGCTTAACGTGATTTCTATATTAGACGAACCTACGGCTGCAGCGATTTACTATGGTGTTAGTAAGGAATCTGAGAAAAAGACAGTCTTAGTGTATGATTTAGGTGGGGGAACCTTTGATGTTACAGTGATGAATATTGATGGTGGAGACATCAATGTTATCTGTACCGATGGAAACCATGATTTAGGAGGCAAGGACTGGGATGCAGTGATTATGAGATATGTAGCAGAACAGTTTGAACAACAATCTGGATATCATGGAGATTATGATGATGAGGCAAAGCAAGACCTTGCCATTAAGGTAGAACGGGCAAAAATACAGCTGAGCTCTAGAGAGAAAACTACAATTATGTTACATATTCAAGGATATAAGGCAGCAGTAGAACTAACTAGGGATAAATTTGATGAGCTGACAAGACCGCTTCTAGATACCTCAATGGATTTGACGGATCAGGTTATAAAGACAGCTAGAGAGTATGGAGTCTCTCATATCGATGAATTCCTATTGGTTGGTGGTTCTACTAAAATGCCTCAAGTATCTAGAGCTATTGAAGAGAGAATTCGTATGCAGCCTAAGATAATGGAACCTGATGAGGCTGTAGCTAAGGGAGCAGCCATTTACGCCATTGTAAAATGTATGGCAGATGCTAGGAACACCTATGAGATAACCTCAGTAGATCAACCAACTGAGGTAGAGGTAATTGATTATATCCCTAGTGTTTCTATTGAACCAAAACGCTCCCAGCGGGTTGTAATCCATACGAAAACCAGTAAGAGTTTTGGAATTAAGGCTATGAGGGATGGAAGGTTACTCATCTCCAACCTTATTTTAAAGAATACTTCGACTCCATGTACTGTTAAAAAAATATTTGGTATTGCCGAAGAGGACCAGGAATATGCCAATATTGAAGTGTATGAAAGTTCTATTTTGAAGGGGTCCTATCCGGTGGAGGAATCCTTTAAGGTAGGAAATGCGATTCTTGAGCTACCACGAAATCTAAAGGTGGGCTCAGGGGTTGAGGTCACTATGGAATTAACCAATGAAGGGACACTAAGACTTACTGCAAAAGAGTTGACGAGTCACCGAGAGGTGAAAGCGACCTTTGAATCAGAGTGTATATTAACCGAAGAAAAGGTAATGGAATTGAAACGTAAAATGATGTATCTAACCATTGATTAAAGGAAATGGGAAAGAAGGTTGGCAAATGGGAATTCAGGTGGGAATTGACCTGGGAACATGCTATTCCTCCCTTGCATATGTAAATCCGGCAACAGAAGAGCTTGTCTTAGTGCCAAACATGGAGGGTGAGAGAAGAACACCGTCTATTACGGTGCGTTTAGAAGATGGAACCCTTATGTTTGGCCAGGAAGCCTTGGATAAGAGAAACGCAGGGGAAGGTGAAATTATAAGTCTATCTGATCACTACATAAGCTATCTACTGGAGATAGGCCAGCAAAGGATACAGCAGAGAATTACAGAAGCAGTTATCACAGTGCCGTCCTTTTTTACAGATGGAGAGAGACGACATGTAAAAGAGATGGTATCCCAGACAGGTGTTCAGGTAGTGGGTATTATTAATGAACCCACTGCCACTGCGCTGGCCTATAGTTATCGAAATAAGAACGCTTTAGCTAGGGTTCTTATCTATAAGCTAGGTGGAGGAAGTTTTGAAGCTGCAGTAGCAGACATTGATAAAACTAAAGTAAAGATTCTTGGAACTACTGGAAGTAGAGACCTTGGTGGAAAAGAGTGGGAGGATGTGATTGCTTCCTACATACAGGACCAGTTCTACCGGGAATTCAAAGTGGATTTTACGGAAGATAAAGTAGAAAGCATTAGAGTACGTACTTTGGCTGAGCAAATCAAAGTTCGACTAAGTCAAGTTTCTGGTGCAGAGGCTGTTGTTCATTACAAAGATTATACAGGAAAGTATTATATTACGAGAGAATTACTTTTTCAGATGACGAAAACAATGTTAGATCTTACAATCGATATGGTAAGAAAGCTGCTTTTTAGTCTATCAATCAAGGAGTCTGAACTTCAAGGTATTCTTTATTCTGGTGGAGCAACTAAGATGCCTATGGTGAAAGAACAATTGGAGAGAGAGTTGAATTGTGTAAGTATCATGGGTGTGAATATAGATTATGATGCTGTATTTGGAGCAGCCATAAAGGCATGGTTATGGAATAAGGATAAGACTTCTCTAGATAAAATTCATGAGGTGGTATCAAGTTCCATGGGAATGATATCGGTTAGTCTAGATGGAGCCTGGTACGTAAATTCTATCATAATAAAGAAAAACGAAAGACTCCCTACTACTAATACTAGAACCTTTCGACATAATGTACCAAAAGAAGGTGGTTGCATGTCTATCTACTTATTACAAGGGGAGGAGCCGAGCCCTAAGGATTGTATGTTAGTTGGCAAATACATGATCGATCACATTTCCTACGTAGAGGGAGGAATGACCCTAATTGACGTTACTTATACCTATGATGCGGATGCTATCATACATATTAAGGCACGTCAAAGAGAGACTGGGGAGGAACTCACCATACAGAAAGACTTGATTCCTCTTGATATGGAATGGGTCAAGAAAAGCCCAAAAGTAGTCAAAGAGGAGATTGTAGAAGAGGAAGGCATCGTATATCTTTGTGTGGATTTGTCTGGTAGTATGGCTGGAACTCCATTTATTGAGGCAAAGAGAGCTCTTATACGTTTAGTGTCAGAGCTTGATCTTACCAGTAAAAAAGTTGGAATTATTGGTTTTTCTGAGCAAAGTCAGATGATATTACTTCCTACAAATCATTCTAATAATATTATTAGAACTTTACAAAGGCTTCATATCAGTGGAAGAATGTTTAGCTATGGTAATGGAACCTCACCGTTTGCTTTGCTTTATGAAAGGCACTGTCAGAGTGATAATAGCTCTGAAACAGGTGTTTCCATGGTAATCGTTACGGATGGTGTATGGCCAGATAAAGAGCGTGCTATGCAGGTGGCAAATCTCTGCAAAGAAAAGGGTGTTGCTGTTTATACTATGGCTTTTGGTAATGCAGATTATGAGTATTTAGCGAAACTTGCCTCCTTTAAGGAACTCAGTGATTTTACGAAAAAGGTGAATAACAAGGGAGAATGGCTCTCGATTGCTCAAATTGTTAGCGAAGATAACATAGAATAGGGGGACTTTCATGGGTCGTAGCAATTTTTATCTTATGCTTGGGCTTCCATTTGACCCACCGGAGGAAGACATAGAGGAAATTAAGAGGGGGATTGAGAAAAAACAGCATGAATGGTCAAGAGGGACCATGGATTTTAAAAAAGGGCCTGTACACCGGGAATATATGGCCCTTTTACCTGAAATAAAAAGGGTAATGTTAGATCCTGTTCTTAGATAAAAGGAAGCGGAGGATGCGCTAAGATATATAAGTCAAACCGTCCAGAATTATATGGCGATTGCAGAGAAGAAAGGATATCTTTATGAAAATGAGATCAGGTTTATAGCAGATAAGTGCCAGATATCATACACAGTAGTAGAGAAAGTCTGTAAGGTTCCTATAAGAAAGGAAGATAAGACGCCCTCCTTAGTTACTCATTCGGATAAATTTGACCATTTTAAAGTTTTCTTAGTATATCTTGAGGCACTTCAAAAAAGAGATTATTATGATTATCTCCGCGAAAATAAGCCTTATGATAAGGTGCGGCAAATGTCTTCTAGAGAGTTGCTTGGGTTAGCCAATAAAATGGACAGGGAAAAAGGCAAGTATACCTCTACTGAGTCTGTTAGTGAGAAACTCTCAGCAGAGTGTAAACTTACCTTTTCTTCTGAGGAAGGGAAGAAGGCTTATGATGAGTATCTTCAGTGGAAGGATATTCAGGCAGTGTATGAACAGATTGAGGTGGCAACCAGGTACTCGAAGGTGCTTGAGAAGAACCAGAAGGAGGAAGCAATAAGACTACTTACAGAAGCGACTAATCAGAAGGAGAAAGCAGAAGAGCTCTTAAGACTTTATATGGAACAGGAGCACATTAGTATTGAGAGAGAGGATAAACCTGTAGCAGTTTTAGAAAGTAAGGGGATGCCAAAAAAAGAAGAGAAGCATAAAGTAAAGCCTACAAAGGAGACTGTATCTAGGGCTCATTATCTCTATCCAAGAGTTGTTCAGATTCGTGAAGAGATGTCTAAACTTAATTATGAGGAAGCCTCTCATCTACTAAAGGAGGCGATAGAGCAGTGGGGGAGGTTACCAGAACTTATGAGAGTAGAGGACCAGTTGTCTGCTCAAAAAACAAAGTTATATGGTATGTTAAATAGAATAAACCAAGAGATTGCATTAAAAAAATATTATACAGCAAATCTAGAGTTGATTAACTTAAAAAAGGATTTTCCTCTGTATCAAAACCAGTTAATTGAAACCAAGATTAACAATGGTCTTGTAAGTGGTAAAAATCTACTTATGCAAGCGAGAACAGCAAAACAAGAGGAGGTTATTGTAGATGCCTTGATGGATGCCCTAGAGGTTTGTGGGGATTATCCTGGTGTAATGGAGCTATTGGAAAAATATCCACCAAAACTATATGGAACTATTACCGTTTCTGTAGATAGTAAGCAGCACTGTAACTATATTCATTGGAACGACAACCGAAAGGACGCCTATATTCGTTACTGTGTCATGAGAAAGAGGGATGCCAAACCCTATCATAAAAATGATGGACAGATATTAGGGATGGTGGATGGCAATAGCTACGTGGATAATACTGTTATTCCAGGAGAAAAGTATTTTTACGTTGTATATGCAGTTCGGTGTGGCATCTATTCTAATGCCCTGGTTGCACGTACAGGCGTTGTCAATTACTGCGAAGTAATAGATCCTACCATTGTCTCAAATGGGACCAATGTGCAAATAAGCTGGGGGAAGGTACCACTACAAGCTACCGTAGAGGTGTATCGGGGAAATGGTTATGTACCAGCCCATATAGAGGAGGGAATGAAGGTAGCTGATGTCAACCAAAAAGGTTGTGTGGACCGAGATGTTGAGCCAGGAAATCTTTATGGCTACCGAGTATATACTGTTTATATGATAAATGGAGAAAAACATTACTCCGCCGGGATAGCCTTAAGAGTCAATGCTTTACTGAAGGGATATGAGAGTGTAAGGAATTTGTTTACTAAGGATGAAAGAGTTCGTATTAATTACTACTTTGAGGTAAAGAAGCTTTTTTCATACCCTTATCAAGTTATTTTACATGTTGAACCAGAAGGCTATCTTCGTACTCTTCCACCTTTATTAATAGTAGGTAGTGCTAGCTATGCGCCCCTCTATAAGTCTAGCGGTAAAGTAATAGCCATGCTTCCTTCAATAGAAATAGATAAGGAATGGGCATATACTATAAAATTAAAGGAACTAGGGGATGTAAAATATCTGAATCTCTTTTTACAGAGAGAGGAGGATGAAAAAAAGGCAGTGTTGTCATTAAAGCAAGGAAAAACTTTAACTATATAAAATTTTCATTTCTCATACATAATTTTTTGGCATATATTTATTGTGGACAAGATACGTGAATAGATTGAGTTAAGAAGGTAAAGATCTCATAATGTTAAGGTGAAAGGATATTGACATAAGAGAGAGAATAAACGATAATAATAATTGCCTTAACTAGTATATTAACGTACATAGTAAAAAGGAAAGGCCTCTCATTTTGAGTAGGTCTTTTTTAGGTAATGTCGTTTACACGACCCGCCGCAGGCGGAGAGTTTCGCAAGCGAAACTCTTTGTTATATAAAAGGAAAGAGGGATGGAATATGAAAATTAAAAAATGGATTGCAATCTGTTGTGCTTTCACAATGATGATTGTAAGTGCTACTGCATGTGGTTCTACTAATACGAACACAGATAATGTTGATAAAAGTGATGATAGTACCAATAAATTAGAGTCAGTAACCGTTGGTATCGGACAATTTGCAGAACATGCATCCTTGGATAATTGTCGTAAGGGATTTATGGATGGGATGAAAGAAGAAGGATATATAGAAGGTCAAAATGTTACATATGTTTTCGATAATGCAGCTGCAGACACTGGTAATGCAGGCTTAATTGCAAATAATTTTGTTTCACAGAAGGTGAATTTAATCTGTGCTATCGCTACACCAATGGCTCAAAGTGCTTTTACGGCAGCAGCAGATACGACAATCCCTGTAATTTATACGGCAATCACGGATCCTATAGCAGCTGGTCTTGCTAAAGAGGATAAGACACCTACTGGGGAGATTACTGGAACTAGTGATAAATTATCAGTAGATAAACAGTTACAAATGATCCGTAAGATTCTTCCTAATGCAAAGAAAATAGGTATTATGTATTCTACTTCTGAGGTAAACTCAGAATCTGCTATCGCTGAATATAAGGAATTAGCAGGGAAGTACGGATTTGAGATTGTGGATTCAGGAATCACTACTGTTGCAGATATTCCTTTAGCAACAGATAACCTATTATCTCAGGTGGATTGTATCAACAATCTTACAGATAATACAGTTGTAAGTGCACTTCCTACTATACTTGCTAAGGCTAATGAGAAGAAGATTCCAGTGTTTGGTTCTGAGATTGAACAGGTGAAAAAAGGATGCTTAGCTACAGTAGGTTTAGATTACTATCAGTTGGGAATTCAGACTGGTAAGATGGCAGCTAAGGTATTAAAGGGAGAGAGCAAGGCTTCCGAGATGAAATTTGAAGTGATTCAGGATGGTGAGCTTTATATCAATTCAAAAGCAGCAGAGAACTTAGGCTTAACATTAGGTTCAGATATTCTTGACAGTGCTGCTGAGGTTATTGCAGAGATTACAGAATAAGATATCATATTCTGATATAGGAGGATTTCTATGGCAGCCTTTTTTACACCAGACAATTTTGTGACAATACTGGAACAAGGGTTTATCTATGCTATTATGGCGTTGGGTGTTTACATCACTTATAAGATATTAGACTTTCCAGATTTGTCTGTAGATGGAACGTTTCCCTTAGGGGGAGCTGTTACAGCTATTTTGATTACCAAAGGAGTTAATGCATGGGTGACTCTTCCCATTGCTTTCTTGGTAGGTGCTATAGCTGGTTTTATTACTGGAATTATACATGTAAAGCTTAAAGTGAGAGATTTGTTGTCTGGTATCATTATGATGACAGCCTTATACTCCATTAACTTACATATTGCTGGCAAGGCTAACTTGCCTATCTACGGGAAAAGCAATATTTTTTCTGGAGATTTTATAGATAGTGTTGTTCCGAATTGGTTAAAACCATACACTACACTTATTATCTTATTGATTATTATGATAGTGATTAAGCTTTTAATGGATGCTTATTTAAAGACCAAGGCAGGCTATCTACTTAGAGCTGTGGGAGATAATCCTGTATTAGTGACCTCTTTGGCCAAAGATAAGGGTATGGTTAAGATTGTAGGATTATCCTTGGCAAATGGGTTAGTTGCTTTGGCTGGTTCTATTGTATGTCAGGAGCAGCAATTCTTTGAAGTAAGCAGTGGAACAGGCACAGTTGTAATTGGTTTAGCAAGTGTAATTATTGGTATTAATTTATTTAAGCGAGCAAGATGGGTCAAAGCTACTACTGCAGTTATTGTAGGTGCAGTACTATATAAAGCCTGCTATGTATTTGCTATTTGTATGAAACTTAGTGCCAACGACTTAAAGCTTATTACAGCTATACTATTCTTGGTTATCTTGGTACTAAGCCAGGAACGAAAGAGGAGGGTAAGCAAGGATGCTGGAATTAAAGAATCTGTGTAAGTACTATAATCCAGGTACAGTAAATGAAATGTGCCTCTTTCAGAATTTTGGACTGAACATTCAGAACAATGAATTTGTTTCTGTGGTGGGTAGTAATGGGTCTGGTAAGACTTCTCTGCTTAATCTAATTTGTGGTAGTATTCCGCTGGATTCTGGTAAGATTGTGATGAATGGAGAAGATATTACTAGGTTACAGGAATATAAAAGACAGAGAAGAATTGGAAGGGTATTTCAAAACCCCGCTATGGGTACCTGTCCTTCTATGACAATTCTAGAGAATATGTCTATGGCAGATAATAAGGGAAAGTCCTTTAATCTCACCATGGGGACAAATAAGAAACGTACTGAGTATTATAAAAACGAGCTTAGCAAGCTTAAGCTTGGACTTGAAGATAAGATTCATATTAAGGTTGGCTCATTATCTGGAGGACAGCGACAGGCATTGTCATTATTGATGTCTACCATGTCGCCAATAGAGTTTCTAATACTAGATGAGCACACAGCTGCCCTAGACCCTAAGACAGCAGAACTTATAATGCAGCTTACTGACCAGATAGTGAGGGAAAAGAATTTGACCACTATTATGGTAACTCATAATCTACGATATGCTGTCGAGTATGGAAATCGCCTTATTATGATGCATCAGGGTCAAGTAGTAATAGACAAAGCTGGCGAAGAAAAGATCCAACTTAAAATTGATGATATACTAGATAAATTTAATCAAATCAGTATAGAATGTGGTAATTAATTTTGAAGAAGAAATCATAAAAGATGTCTTGTTAGTTTGAACCGATCCCCAAAAAAGTTAGAGCTATAATCTAACGATTGGGAGGTCGGTTCATTTTGTTATCAAAACTCTTTTTGTTTCACAATACTTTCTTCCAAGAAAGGTTATGTTGACTTTTCATCTATAGACTTGTAAAATAAGTATCGAATTTCTTTTTTTGTGTAAATTTATAAAAAAGAGCTGTCTGGATTTTTGTACTTGAAAGGTAATGATAATATGTTGACGCATTTAAGAGATAGAAAAAAGGATTTCATATTTTTATTGGGTATATCTACCATTCTGATGACCTTTGCTTCTATGACTTCAATATTATTTCCAATTCATGTAGGAGTTGATCAAAACTGCTTTTTTACAATTGGAAAGAGTGTATTAGATGGTAAAGTGTTATACCGTGATATATATGATCAAAAAGGGCCGTTGCTGTTTTTTATACATACAGTTGCAGCTATGATTAGTGATAAAACTTTTTATGGTGTATATCTGCTTCAGATTATTAATTTTGCTGTGATACTTGGGTATGTAGGAAAAATTAGCGACTTATTTTTAGATAGAAAATATAACAGACTGGTAACTTCAGTTACTGGTCTAGTTATTGTTACGGCATTTTGTTATAGTCGTGGGGATAACGCGGAAGAATTCTGCATGCCAATTCTTCTAATCGCCTTATACCATATGCTAAAGTTTCTCAATAGTAGTGAAGAAAGAGTATCGAATAGGACTATGTTGTTACATGGTCTTTTGGCTTCCTGTATCCTTTGGATTAAGTTTACCTTATTAGGGTTTTATATAGGGTGGACTCTAGTAATTGGGGTTGCTATATGGAAGAGAAAGAGTTTTGGAGAGTGCTGTAAAGCGGCTATTTTATTTTTAACAGGTATGGTAGCAGGCTCGATTCCTTATTTTCTATACTTCATGTATCATGGAGCAGTCGGAGAATTCCTCTATGATTATTTTTATACCAATATCTTTATGTATTCTAGCCAGGTTACTGCGATAGAAAAGGTAATTTATTTCTTTACTAAGGACATTATGTGGAATCCTGTATTTACCCCATTGATTTTATGGGGAATACTATATTTTCTACGTTCAAAAACTCTTGGAATGAGTAGAGATGCTAAAATTGGTATTCTCGTTACCTGTGTGTTGACCTACTTTTTTGTATTTATAGGAGGAACCAGGTATCGTTATTATTTATTGATTTTAGGTGCTTATGTTGTTTTTGGAGTAATTGCTACTATAAAGATTGTGGAAAGATTTCTTCCTTTGATTTTTACGAAGAGAAGGATTACCTTTCCGATATACATTGCCTTGTACGGAGTGATTCTTCTTTCTGCTAGTAATTGTCTTTCTTTTCTTTATAAATCATCAGATGATTACGTGCAGGTACAATTTGCCAAGATAATCAATCAAGTTGAGAATCCAACCTTACTAAATTATAATTTTTTAGATGGTGGATTTTACTTAATGGCAGATACGCCTTTGCCTGATACTAAGTTTTTCTGTAGACAGAATATTCCTAGAGAGAACTTTCCAGAGATGTATGATGAGCAGGAAGAGATTATTAGGAATGGGGAAGTTGATTTCGTTATTGTACGATATGGCCGTAAGCGTCCTTTGGAGGATTTTGCTGAGTGCCCAGAATTATTCACCAATTATCGCAAGGTTAGTGTAGTTCATGAAGGAATTGATGACTACTACTATGCTTTATTTGAGAAAATATCTTAATTGTAAATAATGTAAAATATTAATACCATATTACAAATAATGTTGAGTTCTTATTAGATATATTATATAATATATGGTGAAATATGTCGCATTTATATAGTAGGAGGTTAGGTGTATTGAACTGTAATGATGCCTCAGGTGTTTTTAAAGAAATATCAAATTCCTATCAAAGTGCACTTGCGGGAGCACTTATTGAAGTAGCTTACTGTCAAGGAAAAGTTGAAATTCTTAATATTATAGACAATAATTTTAGCAAGGATATAAACTACTTCATAGAGGATGAATCCATTTACGAAGAAGTTAAGATATTAAACCAAGGGATACAAAGAGGAGAAAAAAACTTCTCCTTTGAGTATACCACCAAGAATGACAAACGATTAGTTTTGGTTCGTGCTGTTTACACTGAAAAGTTGTACCAGTCTCAATTTCCTATATTTCGTTTATACATTTATGATGTGACAGAGCTTAAGAATAGCATTGAGAAGGAACAACAAAACAGTTTAGAGATTCAACATTTTACGGACAGTCTCCCAGCAGCAATCTTAAAATTAGAGCTAAAGGAAGGATTTCCCATCACATGGTGTAATGGAAATCTTTTAAGGGATACAGGTTATAATTCTTGGGAAATAAATCATATATACAATGGTAATTTTCTAGAAGTGATTGAGGAAAAAGATAGAGTATCATTTTGTGCTATCGTCAATAAGAGTGTAAGTGAAGATAGGATTATTACTGGAAATCTTTCTGTTAAAACCAAGGATGGACTTTCTTTGCTTTATAAGGTTCAGATTATGCCAATAAGTAAAACACCTAATAGTAGTGAAGTAGTCTATTGTATTCTTTCAGCTATGACAGAAAACATGAGGAAAGAACAGGAATTAAAGAATTTTGAGGAACGTTATAAGATGATCCTTTCCTTTGCTAGTGAGGTAATGTTTGAGTATGACAGAGAGACCGATGTAATGCGCTACTTTGGTGGAGAGCAAAGTACCGTCAAACGTCCTTGTTATATATCCAACTTTTACAAGAAAGCGATGTCCAATTCATTGCCTGGTGGCCGCCTTACAGAGGAAAGCCGAGATGAAATAAAGAGAATATTTACCCAGTTTACAGAGGATAAGTTAGAAAGCATTGATGGATATCTCTGCTATGAGATAGGCAACAAGAAGACAAACTGGATTTATTTAGTGGCTCAGTGTATCTTCTCTGAGGATAATGAGGCCATGGTCTTGGTTGGTAAAATAAGCGATGTCACTGTACATAAAGAGATTGAACATAAGTTAATGATTAAAGCTAATACAGACTATCTTACTCGAGTTAGTAATCGCGAGTATTCACAAGATGTAATAGAAAAATATCTTGCAAAATATGAGAAAGATAAGTTGTTAGCTTTATTTATTATCGATATCGATAATTTTAAAAATATTAATGATTTTTATGGACATTTAGAGGGTGACAATGTCTTAATGAAAATAGGTGATATTCTACGTGACCTATCCGATGAAAAGGATTTAATAGGTCGTCTTGGTGGAGATGAATTTATTGTCTTTATTAAAGATGTACCAACGGTATACTCTATCTATGAGAAAGCAGAAGCTATATGCAAGCAGGTTAGAGAAAGTATAGATCATGTTACGGTAAGTGTTGGTGTAAGTGCTTTTGAAAATATTAAAACGTTCCAAGATTTATATAAAACCGCAGATATTGCCTTGTATCAGGCTAAGTTAAGAGGAAAAGATACTTTTGTCTGCTATAATGACTTAAGTGATAACATGAAAAAACTAGCGGATAGAACTAGTAGTGAAATTGATGTAACAGATTTAATGGAGCTTACTAGCAAGGAAGATTTTAATAGTATTGTATGTGATAGCTTTAGTAAAACAATACTAGAAAGTTATGATTACATCTATGTAGTAAATTTGACAAAAGATAAAGTAAGGCGTTTTAACGAAGAAGATTACATAGGAAGTGAGCATAATTTTAGAACGTATACAGAGATGTTTGAGCATATTCATAAGGAGATATTTGACACAGAGGAACAAATGGATTATGTTCAATATTTTGGTCGTGTAAACTTGATAGAAACATTCACTAATGAAGAACGATTAGTACATCGATACATTCGAGTATTTAACCATAATCAGGAATTTCACTGGTACTTTATTGAGGCTGTTTTGAACGAAGTAAATCCTCAGGGTGATGTGATCTGTGTTATTATGTTTAAAGACGTGCAAAAGAGTCGAAGTGATGAAATGCGTAAATACGAGGATAAGACTAAGACTCATATGATTCAAAAGCTTGAAGATGAGAAGAGCTTTGATTCTCTCACAGGATTATATCAAGCTAATAAATTTTATGATGTTGCAAGGGAGAAAATATGGTCAGATACCAGTAAAAACTATGCCATTATCTCTTTTGATATTGACAACTTCCGTGTAATCAATGATGTGTATAGTGAAGAGGTTGGAGATCAGATCATCTGTTATATTGCGGATGTATTGCGTGGTTTAACTTTGGAAGACAAGGTGTACTGCCGGTATTATGCCGATTGTTTTACGATTCTTATTTGTTATGATACTAGACAGGATATTGTTGATGTCATTAATTGCATACGTGAAGAATGCTGTAAGGCTTCATATACCAATGCTAGCTTTAAAATCTCTTTTGGAGTTTACCTTGTAACAGATTTAAGTATTCCGATTCGATTAATGTGTGACTGGGCTAGACTAGCTTGTCGTCCTATCAAAGGGCTCACCAATCAATATTATGCCTTCTACAATGAAGAGTACCGTAAGGAATTGGTGGAGACACAGAGAATTGAAGCAGAAATGTATAATGCCTTGTTAAATGAGGAATTTAAGATGTACCTTCAACCGAAATATAATCTACGTACCAATCAGGTGGTAGGGGCAGAGGCGTTAGTTAGATGGCATCATCCTAAGCAAGGGATATTGTATCCGAACCGTTTTATTAAGTTATTTGAGAAAAATGGTTTCATATTACAACTAGATGAGTATATGTGGGAGCAGGCATGTAAAGAACTGAGAAAATTGTTGGATATGGGTGTTGAGTGTCCAATCTCAGTGAATATATCAAGATTGCATATTTACGACCCATCCCTAGTACAAAAATTATTGAATCTAGTAAATAAATATCAAATTCCAGTTAATTTGTTAGAACTGGAGTTTACAGAGAGTCTCTTTATGGAAAATGTACGTATGCTCTATGGTTTAATGTATGATTTAAAGAAAAACGGTTTTGTCTTACATATGGATGACTTTGGAAGTGGATTTTCTTCACTTAATATGTTAAAGTCTGTTCCTATTGATGTCATCAAGCTAGATAAGGCATTCTTTGAGGATATTAGCGAAAACTCTAGAGGTAGAATTATTATCGAGGATTCTATCAAGATGATTCACAACCTTAAACTAGAAGTGATGGCTGAAGGAATCGAGACGAGAGAGCATGTAGATTTTCTGAATAGATGTAATTGTGTTATTGGGCAGGGTTACTATTATGCTAAACCAATGCCTTTAAAGGATTTTGACGATATGATAATAGAAACCGATGAGAGTAAAAGTGAGGTTTGATCATGAAGATTTGTGACATTGTTGGGCAAGGCAAGCCAACCTTATCCTTTGAGGTTTTTCCACCTAAGACAAATAGTGACTACGAGAAGGTTAGAGTAGCAACAGAGGAAATTGCTAAGCTTAAGCCATCCTTTATGAGTGTCACTTATGGTGCAGGTGGCGGTACTAGCGCCCATACGGTATCTATTGCTACTAATCTTAAGAACCTATTTGGAGTTACACCTCTGGCACATTTAACCTGTGTTTCCTCTAGTAAGGAAGCAATTGAGGGTCAGCTAGATTTACTAAAGGCACAAGGGATTGAAAACATACTGGCTCTACGCGGGGATAAACCAAAGGATATATATAATCATATAACAGACGGTTACCAGTATGCTAATGAATTAGTGTCAGCCATAAGGGCGAAATCTGATTTTTGTATAGGTGCTGCTTGCTATCCAGAGGGCCATGTGGAAGCTAAGACATTAGAGGAAGATATCAGTTATCTTAAGAAAAAGGTAGAAGCTGGATGTGACTTTTTAACGACACAAATGTTCTTTGATAATAATATTTTATATAAGTATTTATTCAAGATTCGCGAAAGAGGAATCAGAATACCCGTAATTGCGGGCATTATGCCTGTGACAAATGGTAATCAGATTAAAAGAATATGTGAGCTTTCTGGAACCTATCTACCAAGTCGATTTAAGGCTATTGTGCAGAAATTCGGAGACAATCCTTCCGCTATGAAGCAGGCCGGTATCGCCTATGCTACAGAGCAGATTATAGACTTACTTGCCAATGGAGTGAATGCAATCCATGTTTATTCTATGAATAAGCCAGAGGTCGCTAAAGCGATTCAGGATAATTTAAGTGAAATTATATAAAGAGAGAACCCATGTAAATAGTATGCTATAGCTATTTACATGGGTTCTTTTATTATTACATAGGAAATTGCTTTGCTTTCGAGACTCTTTGTTCTTGTAAAGACTGAGTTATTTATTGAATTTAAGTTTCTCTTTGTTATGAAATACAATATACAAGACAAGCATTAGAACCATTAATGTAATGAAACCACTGATAAAACCAATAAATCCGCTGTTAAATACACCGGCAAATACAAAGCCAATGAGACAGCAGCTAGCCACACTAAGAGCATATGGAAGCTGTGTAGAAACGTGCTCGATATGATTACACTTAGCCCCTGCAGATGCTAGAATAGTGGTATCAGAGATTGGCGATATATGATCACCACATACCGCTCCTGCTAGAATAGCAGCTACACCTACTACTAGCATATTATATTCTATCACTGGATCGTATACAGTTACTGCAATTGGAATTAAAATTGCGAAGGTACCCCAGGAGGTTCCTGTGGAAAAAGAAAGTCCTAAGGATACTAAGAAAAATACTGCTGGAACAAGGATTTTAACACGGTCAATATACATAATATTATTTTGTACAAAGCCTTTTAAATCTAAGTGTTCTGCATCACAAATAGCGGATAGAGTCCAAGCTAAACAGAGAATTA
This sequence comes from Bacillota bacterium, assembly GCA_023441145.1. Lineage (GTDB taxonomy): Bacteria > Bacillota > Clostridia > Lachnospirales > Lachnospiraceae > KM106-2. Next base: position 20,026 of record JAEZQN010000376.1, on the reverse strand, counting down.
AGATAGCTGGAGCCATCGCCTTAAAACCTTCTGTAAAACTCTCGCAAAATTGTTTAAAGTTTATTGTTCTTCGTAATAAGTACATAACGAATATAAAGAATATAGTAAATAAAGAGCCAAGTACCAAGCTTCTTGCAGAAGAGCAGTTTGCAAAAGCGTGGATTAAGTTAGCACCTTTAAAAAAGCCACCAGAGTGTAGCATAAAGAATATACAGGAAGCAATTAGAACAAGAATTGGAATGACAAGGTCAATCACTGTACCTTTTCCCACTATCTTTATTTCATCATGGTCCATAAGTAGGTCCTTGTTGATTCCTTCCTTTTCTACTCTTTTCATGGAGAAGAAGTCCATGTTTGTGATCACTAAAAATAGCATAAAAGCGATTGTAAATAGGGCATATAGGTTAAATGGGATAGAGTCTAAAAACAACTGGAACCCATTTATATTTATGTCCTTTGGCAAGGAAGAACTAACAGCAGCCGCCCAGCTAGAAATAGGGGCAATGATACAAACGGGTGCAGCCGTAGCATCAATAATATATGCCAATTTTGCTCTAGTTATTTTGTATTTATCTGTTAATGGACGCATAACTGTACCGACAGTCAAACAGTTAAAATAGTCATCTACAAAAATTAAAGCACCCAAAGCAGAGGTGGATAATAGTGCCCCACGTTTGGATTTGATAACCCCTGATGCCCAGTTGCCGTACGCCCTTGAAGCCCCAGATTTGCTGATTAAGGCAACGATAATTCCTAATAATACAAGGAAAACTAGAATGTCGATATTGCCTCCTATTTTAGCGTTCATTGCGTCTAAAGTTACATTTAATGCAGAAATTGGATTTGTAAATCCAGTCAAGAGAAAGGCACCAGCTAAAATACCAACCATCAAGGAAAGGTATACTTCTTTGGTCAGTAAAGCCAGTACAATAGCAATGACTGGTGGGAGTATAGCCCAAATAGTTGCTTGCATAAATTTTTATCCTTTCTTGTATATGATGTAAAAAAATAAAATCATAGACAATTAGTTCGTTCTATGATTAAAAAAATCATTTGTATAAGCATTTTACATGAAAATAAGTAAATTATCAATTTTATTTTATAAATATACAGAATATAACAAATATTATATAAATTATGTACAAAATGAAAAAAATATAACAAGGCTTGGATATATTTTAATAATCTTTTAAGATTTGTTTCATTGACAACTTCCTCATATAACACTAATATACTAAGTAACACTCAGAATCCAAATAGAAAGAGGTATTACTATGAGATTAATGGATCGTTTCCGTCAATGGATGATTGGTAGATATGGTTCTGACCAATTGAATATTGCACTATTAGTTGTATATTTGATATTAAGTATTGTACTGTCCTTTACCGGCTCTGTTATAGTTTTGTTTTTTAGCTATGTACTATTTTTCTTGATATTCTTTCGTATGTTTTCTAGAAATATTGCAAGACGTACTGCTGAAAATCAAAAGTTTATGAGAATATATGGACCAATTCGTAATAAATTACCTCATGGGAAGAGTAAAAGAGGCTCAGCTTATTATGGTTATAAGCCAACCACAAAACCAAAAGCAGACAAAAATCATAAGATATTTCAATGTGGTAAATGTGGACAGATGATTCGTGTTCCTAAGGGAAAAGGTAAAATTGCCATTACTTGCCCTAGCTGTAAACAGGAGTTCATTAAAAGAACATAAAAAAGAGGTGTTTTCCCAAACTGATTAATGGTATAATGATTATGCTTAGAGATTGGATTAGGATAATAAGTTATAACTCATAAGCAAAGTAGGGAAATTGATTTATGGAGGCCTTATGTTTGGCTATGTAATGATAAACAAACCAGAACTAAAGATTAGAGAGTATGAAAGATATCATTCCTATTATTGTGGTTTATGTCGAACTCTTAAAAAAGAATATGGAGTAGTTGGTCAATTTACTTTAACCTATGACATGACTTTTTTAATAGTATTATTGACTGCATTGTATGAGGAAAAACCTATTAATGAGGCTCATCATTGTATTGTTCATCCAGTGAAGAAGCATGCTATGTTAAGTAATGAGATCACTTCCTATGCAGCGGCTATGAATATAGCATTGTCCTATCATCATTTTAGAGATGATTGGGAGGACGAGAAAAGTATTAAAGGGCTATCTGGAGCCAAACTAATGAAACGTAAGTATAAGCGGATAGAGAAGAAGTATCCACGCCAAGTAGAGGTAATTAAGCGGACTCTTAAGGAGCTAAGCGAATTAGAGAAAGCAGGAGAGACTAGACTAGATTATGTGGCGAGGCCTTTTGGGGAACTAATGGCTGAATTCTTTGTTTATAAGGAGGATCAGTGGCAGGAAGATCTCAGGAATCTTGGATTCTATTTAGGAAAGTTTATCTATATCTTGGATGCATACGAAGATTTAGAGGAAGACGTAAAGAAGGGTTGCTATAATCCATTTCGTGAGGTTCCTAAGGAGAAGCTTTCAGAGGATATCGATCATGTATTAACCTTAATGATGGCAGAGGCCACTAAGGCATTTGAGAAACTACCTATTCTGGTAAAACCAGAAATAGATATTTTAAGAAATATATTATATGCTGGCGTTTGGTGTAAGTATGACAAATTGCGTCAGAAATGTGTAAAAGAAAGGAACGAAACTGATGATAACAGATCCATATAAAGTATTAGAGATTAGTCCAAATGCGACAGATGATGAGGTGAAGAAAGCTTATCGAGATTTAACTAGAAAATATCACCCTGACTCTTATGTCAATAATCCTTTATCAAACCTTGCAGAAGATAAATTTAAAGAGGTTCAGGAAGCGTATAACCAGATTATGAAGGATAGGGAGAATGGTTATAGCTCTAGCTCTTCCTCTTCCTATGGAACAGGTGGCTTCGGAGGTGGAGGCTTCGGAGGTGCAGCTCGTGGCTTTGGAAGTACTTATGCTAATTCAACCTACGATACACCGGAATTATCCGAGGTAGCTCAGTTCTTAAATCAAAGACGTTATCAAGATGCCATCAGTCGGTTAAGTCAGATTACAGATCACAATGCAAGATGGTACTATTATGGAGCAATTGCCAATAGTGGTATTGGTAATAATGTTCAAGCGTACAGTTACGCACAACAAGCATATCAGTTAGACCCTTCTAATCAGGAGTATGCAAGCTTATTAGATCAGTTACAGTATGGAAACCGTCGTTATCAATCTACTGGTGTAGGATATGGCCGTGGTATGGGAGATGATCCTTGCGATTGCTGCTGTAAATTATGGGCTCTTGATACCTTTTGTGAATGTATGGGAGGAGATTTGTGTTCATGCATGTAAGTGCAAGAAAGATGTCCTTTTTAGGGCTAATGATGGCTTTTTCTGTGGTTTTAGTAATACTCGGTAGTGTTATAGAGATGAGTACCTTGTTTTTCTTAGCTTTGGCATCTTTTTGCACAGGGATCGTAGTAAAGGAGAATGGTACTTATCTAGGGGCTGCCTTTTATGTGGGCAGCGTACTACTTTGTTTCTTTTTAACCCCAGGTAATAAGCTTTATGTACTAACTTATGGGGGGATGGCTTTTTATCTATTGGTGACGGATTTTGTATGGACGAAGTTGTTAAAGGCAAAGTCCAGTAAACGCAATAGTATTATTATCACAGTATTTAAGCTCTTTATATTCAATGCTATGTATATCCCAGTATTGATTTATGCACCAAGCTTAGTTCTTACACAAGAGATCAATCATTATGTACTTATTGGTCTTATTGTAGTAGGACAGGTGGTATTAGTCATTTATGACAGAGCATTTCAATACTTTATTGGAAGACTCTGGATGGATATGAAGAGAAAAATGAAAATATAAATAGTATAAGGAGGTTTGGTTATGGATATTTTTAACAAGATAGGCGAAACAATAACTACTACTGGAAAAGATATTGCAAAAAAGGCAAAAGATATTGTAGATGTGAATACTGTAAAAGTGAATATCAACGAACAGAAGAGATTGCTTCGTAAGGCTTATGAGAGAATTGGAGAGGCATATTATAAGGAACATGTGGATCAAGGTGAGTACGGCTATGAGATAGAATTTGAAGTAATAGGAGAGGCTAATGCTAAACTAAAAGAACTATATGAGCAGTTAAATACATTACGTAAAGTATGTGTATGTCCAGACTGTGGAGCCACTCTTCCTGATGATAGCGAATTCTGTAATAAGTGTGGCATCAAACTTCATAAGAAGGTAGTTGATGTTGAAATCTCAGAAGAAGATGTCGATATAGACAACGAATAATTAGGGGGATACGATTTGAGGCTATATATTAAGCAAAAGGTCTTTAGTATTGGTGATAAGTACGATGTGTATGATGAGTATGGTAATGTGTATTTTAATGTAAAAAGTGAAGTATTTACCATTGGTGATAAGATTCATCTCTATAATCTTCAAGGTCAGGAGTTGTTTTTCATTCGAAGAAGAATAACCTTATTTTGTGCAAGATATGAGATTTACAGTGGGCAACAACTTTGTGCAGAGATACAACAGGAATTAAAGTTTTTTCGTTCTAAACTAAATATACAAAGTGCTTATGGGAACTACACCATTGAAGGGGATCTATGGGCAAGGAGCTTTAATATTTATCGAAATGGTTTTTTAGTAGGTGGAGTGGCTAAGAAGTTCTTATCCTGGTCAGATACCTATGAAATGAACATTGCTGATAATGAAGACTGTGCCTTTTTCGCTGCTTTAGTCATTGCTATTGACAATTGCTTACATAACGATAAAAATTAAATCTAAGATAGGATTATGCCACCATTTTCATAATGAGAAGGGTGGCATTTTTACTACCTAAAATTAAAGCTAATACCTAGGTAACAAAAAAAGCTATCTAAAGAAAGAAAGCCCATAATAAAACTGCGGTGGGACACATAAGCGACCCACCGCAGTTAAAGAGCTCTATTTGTAAAACTCTTTGTTGTAACGTTGATAATAATTAATCCTTGCTATATCTATTTATATAAAAAGATTAAGCAACAGTAACATTAATAGCCTGTAAGCCACGTTCTGTTTCAGTAGTATCAAATGTTACGTTTTGACCTTCTTCTAAAGTCTTAAAGCCTTCAGCAATGATGCCAGAGAAGTGTACGAATACATCTTTCCCAGTTGCTTCATCAGTAATAAAACCGAATCCTTTTTCTCCATTAAACCATTTAACTGTACCTTTGTTCATGTAAGATACCTCCTTGAAAATAAAAATAATATGTTAGATGGATAGTCCCCTTTCGTCGGTTAACAATAGGGGTTTATCGTGACTAGTATGTATGTATCATACAATGCAGGATAAAAAATCACATACCCTGTAAATTAAATAGAAAAGCAATTTACAAAGGTATGTGAACATCTAATCTATACTTTAAATTACACAAATATAGTAGCATGTTAGCCCTCACAAGTCAAGAGTACAATGCAAATTCTTATCTCATTGGGCATGAATAAAACAGTATTATAATTGTGGTAAACCTAGATAATTTAGTAGACCAACATAGATTCCATAAGCAAACTGATACTGGTCATTTTCAAGCTTTTCCACGTCATTTTCATTGCTAATATAGGCTAGTTCTACTAGTACTGCAGGCATGTTAGTCCTACGAAGTACATATAGTGCAGGATTAGTACGAACACCATTATTCTTTGTACCTACTCGACGTACAATCTCATTGAGTATTGCAGTAGCCAGTTGCTCTGCTCTTGTACCAGTTCTATAGATATAAACCTCACTTCCATTTATATTAGGGTTGTTATTAGAGTTGACATGAATGCTAATAAAATAATCTGCAGGCCAGCTGTTAGCTGCATCTACCCTAGCTCTTAAACTAGTGGCGTTATTTGTACCAAGCACAGTCGTAGGGGTAGGCCTTGAGGTTCTTACCTCGAAACGGTCATCAGAATCTAATATATCTGCCAAATAGGCCCCTACCTGGTATGTTATGTCCTCTTCATGTAGCCCAAAGCCTGTAGCTCCTGCATTGTGGTATCCCGTTGGATTGTGGCCCTGATCCACAAAAATTTTATATGCCAATAGATCACTTCCTTTCTGCTCATACTATATAATATGATAATAAAAGAGGATGTGTACTTTGCTACTATACAAAAACATAATTTACAAAATTATATCATATGTGATAAAATGAATAAGTTATTTAGAATGAACAGATTAAAGGAGACGCTTATGAACGGACTATTTATTCCAGAGGGTTATAAGGCCGCTCTTGATATAAGAGAGACAGAAGTAGCCATAAAAGAGGTAAAAGATTTTTTTGAACGAGAACTTGCAAAACAGCTGAATCTGACTCGTGTGTCAGCACCTTTGTTTGTAAGACCTGAATCAGGACTTAATGATAATTTAAATGGTGTAGAGCGCCCTGTTGCTTTTGGTATTAAAGAACAGAACGATGCCAAAGTAGAGATTGTACATTCCTTAGCAAAATGGAAACGTCAAGCATTAAAGAGATATGGATTTCATAATGGAGAAGGCCTATACACAGATATGAATGCTATTCGTCGCGATGAAGACACAGATAACATTCATTCTATTTTTGTGGACCAGTGGGATTGGGAAAAGGTTATCGATAAAGAAGAACGTAACATGGAGACGTTACAGAATATAGTAAGAAAAGTATACATGGCATTAAAGAACACAGAGAAATATGTCTCTGAGAAATATGATTACATAACTCCAATTTTACCAGAGGAGATTTCCTTTGTTACCACTCAGGAATTAGAAGATACTTATCCAACCTTATCTCCAAAAGAGAGAGAATGTAAGGTGGCAAAACTGAAGGGTGCAGTCTTTATTATGCAGATTGGTGGAGCTATGGCATCTGGTGAGAAGCATGATGGTAGAGCACCAGATTATGATGATTGGACATTAAATGGGGATATTATTGTTTATTATCCAGTATTAGATATAGCGCTGGAGTTATCCTCTATGGGAATTCGTGTAGATGAAGATTCTTTATTAACACAGCTTGAGGTTGCAGGTTGTATGGATCGTCTTTCTATGCCATTCCAGAAGGCAATTGTAGACAAGGAATTACCTTATACCATTGGTGGGGGAATTGGACAGTCTAGAATCTGTATGTTTTTCTTGAGAAAAGCTCATATTGGAGAGGTTCAAGCATCTATTTGGCCAGAGGCTATTATGGAAGAGACTGAGAAGAAAAACATACCTCTACTATAAGTAATTGATTAAAAGGGGTAAGTAATGCGAATATATTTAATTAGGCACGGAAGACAAAATTCTACTTTATGTAATGTAGATGTAGCTCTGTCTAAAGAGGGAAGAGAACAGGCAGTGATGGTAGCAGAGCGTATTGCAAAGTATGGGATAGATGCTATTTATGCAAGTACCCTTATAAGGGCCAAGGAAACAGCTGAGCATATAAAACAAGAGCTTGTAAAGAGGAATCAATTTCCGAAGGAGCAGCCAATTGAGATTAGAAGGGACCTTCGTGAAATCGATTTTGGATCCTTAGAGGGAAATGAGAACAGAGATATTCCTGTATTGTTCAAGGAATTCATGGAGAAACGAGATGAACTAACGAAAGACTTATGTTTTCCTGAAGGAGAATGTGGACAGCAGGTCTTTGAGCGTTCTATAAGAATTATGCAGGAGATAGTAACTAGCGGTCACGATAAAGTGGCTGTAGTGACTCACGGTGGGGTGATTCGTTCTTTGCTAACAGGGATTCTTGGGATGGATCAGGCAAAAAAGCTTTTATTCTGTAAGAATCTCGAAAACTGTAGTATTACTGAACTATATTACAGAGAAGAGAAAAAGCGTTTCTATGTGGAGAGGGTAAACGATTATGCTCATATTGAAAACTGTCCACATTTACTAAGAAAAGGCTGGCAGTAGGAAGGATTATATATGTATCAGGTTATATTAGCCTCTAATTCACCGAGACGTAGAGAAATACTAGAGCAGGTAGGTGTCACATTTACAGTTTTAAAAAGTTCTGTGGAGGAAGTGATTACTAAGACGAAACCTGCTGAAGTAGTACAAGAGTTATCCCTGCAAAAGGCAGAGGATGTAGCTAATCACTTTGATAAATCCAATATGGAAGGTACTGCAATTATTATTGGTGCGGACACCGTGGTTGCTATTAATGATTCTATACTTGGAAAACCAAAGGATATAAATAATGCAAGGCAGATGCTTTCTTCGTTGCAGGGAAGTGTCCATAGTGTGTTTACTGGAGTATCCATAGTAATACTTAAGGGTGAAGATAAGCATATACTTTCATTTTATGAAGAGACAAAGGTAGAGGTATTCCCAATGTCAGAGGATGAGATAGAGCACTACCTGTCTTGTGGAGAATATGCGGATAAAGCAGGAGCCTACGGCATCCAAGGAAGGTTTGGCGCTTATATTAAAGGAATACAAGGAGACTACTACAATGTGGTAGGTTTTCCAGTAGCAAGATTTCTTCAGATTCTAAAGGAGCAAGATATAAATCTACTGACTCAGAGTATGTAAAGCGAGCGTCACCGTTTGGTGATGCCTAATAAGGTAGTTGTTATTAAACCAGTACTCAGAGCATATTAATATTTATATTGTAGCAAAATCAGCAGGGAGATTATGTACTTCCTGCTGATTTTGCTACAATATAGTTGACAAAAGCCACTAATTACCCTAATATAAGTAGTAGATAGGAATACTATGCGAGGTGATTGTATGAAAGAAAAGACCATCAACAGAATAAGGAGATTTAATCGCTTTTACTTGCCTGAATTTGATTTACTAGGTAATAAGTATCTTGGATCAGAATACTCTGCTACCGAAGCAAGAGTTTTGTTTGAAATTTTCACGAATGACGGATGTACGGCTACAGCAGTTGCAAAAACAATGAAAATTGATAAGAGTTATTTAAGCCGTGTTATCCATAACCACGAAAAGAAAGGTTATCTGTATCGAACTACATCTAAAATTGATTGCAGAGCCTACGAACTACATTTGACCGATAAAGGCTCAGATAGAGTAAAGGATTTTATAAACAAATCTAATGAACAGATAGGCAAGAAAATACAAAGATTAACTGCTGATGATTGTCAACGGCTTATATCTGCATTAGATACAATTACCGAAGTTTTGGAGGTATAAAGAAATGAGAATAGTCCCCTATAATGAAAAGTATAAAAACGATTTTATTGAAATGAATTTGCTTTGGATCTCGGAAATGTTTGAACTAGAGCCAGAAGATATACGAGTGTTGGAGAATATGGTGCCTATCATTGAAAACGGGGGCAATATCTTTTTTGCTCTTGATAGCGATGATAATGTTATGGCATGTTGTATGATCGGACCGAGAGAAGACGGAGATTGGGAGATTATGAAATTTGCTGCTAAAGGAATGTATACGGGAACGGGAGCAGGTAGTGCTTGTTTAAAGGCATGTATCGAATATGCGAAAGCGAAACAGATTGAGAAAATAATTATTGTTTCTAACAGAAAGTGTGTTCATGCATTACACTTATACCGAAAAAATGGTTTTATAGAAATGCCTGTTGACAAGAAAAAGTTTCCGTTTGATAGAGCAGATATTGCATTTGAATTAGTACTGCAAGAATAAATATTATATTTATGGAGATAGTGAGCATTGGATTGTAACCCTAAAATACATAGCAAACCTTTAAAACAGAGTGTTTATAGCTCAAAAGTTATAAACACTCTGTTTTAAATTACATACTTATATTTTATTCTACTGTTACGCTTTTTGCTAAGTTACGTGGTTGATCTACATTCAAACCACGATGCAATGCACAGTAATACGCAATAAATTGAATGATTACAGCAGTTGCGAATGGAGTGAAGCAATCGTCCATCTTAGGAATGGAAATGTGGAAACTGCATACAGATTCATCTAACTCCATTTCTCCATTGGTAACTAGAATCACCTTAGCACCTCTTGCTCGCACCTCTCTAATGTTACTAATCATCTTAGAGAAGACGTCATTTTGTGTTGCTAAAGCAATTACAGGTACATTTTCAGTAATCAAGGAGATGGTACCATGCTTTAACTCACCTGCAGCGTATGCCTCGGAATGGATATAGCTGATTTCCTTTAACTTTAAGGAGCCTTCACAGGATAGAGCATAGTCTAAACCGCGGCCTATATAGAATAAGTCCTCTGCAGTATCTAAGGAGGCACTCACCATATCTAAATCGTTTTCATATTCCATCACTTCATTGATGGAAGCAACGGCTTGTTGTAATCCAGCAATATAATTCTTAGTGTCTTCTTCGCTTAATTTACCGATGGTATAGGCAAAACGGAAAGCAATGAGATAGAAGACAGAAAGCTGTACACTATATGCTTTTGTACTAGCCACAGCAATTTCTGGACCAGCGTGTGTATAAAGTACATAGTCACTTTCTCTTGCGATAGTAGAGCCTTTTACATTGACAATGGATAAGGTCTTGGCATTATGCTCTTTGGCAAGACGAATGGCAGCTAGGGTATCTGCAGTTTCTCCAGATTGAGAAATCGTAATTACTAGCGTGTGTTCATCCATAATTGGGTTACTATAACGGAACTCAGATGCTATTTCTACAGTAACTGGTACTCTAGTAAAACGCTCAATAAGAGTGCGTCCAATCATACCAGCATGCATAGCTGTTCCACAAGCAGTAATGATAATTCTGTTACAATTTGTAAAAATGTCATCTGGAACTCCATCTGCTTCAAAGGTAGGAAGACTATTTTTGATTCTCGGAGAAATGGTGTTTTGTAAAGCCTGTGGCTGATCATGAATTTCTTTTAGCATGAAATAATCATAACCACCCTTCATGGCAGCTGTTACATCCCAGTCAACATGAAGCATTTTAGGTTCAACAATGGTTCCCTCTAAATCCTGCACTGTGATATTCTCTTTTGTAAGAATGGCAATATGTTTTTCAGGAAGAACAAAGTAATCCTTAGAATACTGTAATAGAGCTACCATGTCAGAAGCAATAATAGACCCTTTTTCTGTATGGGTTGCCACAAGAGGGCTGCCATTACGAATACAGAAAATCTTACCAGGATGATCTTTAAATAGGATACAGAAACCATATTGACCATCTAGTTTTGTAACAGCCTTACGAATAGCTTTAATTGGGTCATAGTCATAGCAGTCATTAATTACCATAGCTGCAATCTCAGTATCCGTTTGTGAGATTGGGCTTTTCCCTTTGGCAGCCAACTCCTGTTGTAGCTCTTTATAGTTTTCAATAATACCATTATGAATTAAAGTGACCTTGCCAGAGGTGTGAGGGTGGCTGTTAGTATCGGAAACACCACCATGAGTTGCCCATCTTGTATGGCCAATTCCACAATTAGCATCTTTTATATTAGAGTCCTTTACTTTGTCAGCAAGACAAGCTACTTTGCCAGCTGTTTTAATTGTACGAATACTATCATTTTCAAAAAATGCAATACCTGCACTATCATAACCACGATACTCTAATTGAGAGAGTCCTTCTACAAGCACCTTTTCAGCCTCTAAAACACCAGTAAAACCTATAATTCCACACATATATTTCGTCTCCTTACTATTCAATGAAATGAGCCAGGCAATAAAAAGTAAACTAATAAAAGCTAGTGTTAAGACACTAACAAAATAGAACTTTTAATAGGATTGCCCAAGATTATTATTTACAATAAAAATAGAAGCAATGTGGATGTTTTGCCTATTTAAGTAAACAGAAATAGCACAGAAACAACCGATTGCTTTTCTTGACTATAGGGACTTGTGAGTCAGTTACCTGATATTTTCGTCCATATATACGTACTCAAGAGAATACGAGAGAGCATCCGCCGAATTTTCGATTACTCTCTACCTCGTCAACCTCCAAACTTCGTCCCAATGGAGGTGCTGGCGCTAATTTTATCATCTGAGGACATGGCAAAGTATTACTTGCTATGTGGGTCAAATGAAGACATTTCTGTCAAAGGTTTCACCTTATCTTCGATAACCTGATGGGAACAGATTATCCTAATTCACTCCTTTTTTATTATATGATTTATTGTCTGTTAAGTGACAAAGACATTCTAACAAACAAATGTTAGAATGTCAATGTTCGCATAACAAAGGAATTTTTATGGAAGTTTATTTTGAGATTTTAGATCGGATAGAAGTTCCTCTAAATCGTTTTTAGGGATAGGCTTCCCCCAGAGAAAGCCTTGGACATATTGACAACCCTTCTCTTTCAAATAGTTTAACTGATTCTCTGTTTCGATCCCTTCTGCTACAGTAATTAGAGATTGTTTTTTTGCTATGTTGATAATGGATTCCACCAAGTCAGTTGTGTCTCCTTCTCCTATGCTGTTTATAAAGGATCGGTCTATTTTGAGAATATCTAGTGGAAGAAGCTGTAGATAACTCAAGGAAGCATATTCTGTTCCAAAGTCATCTAGAGCAATGTGAATACCCATGTTTTTTAAGGCTTTTAAGACTCGGATAACAGTATCCTTTGAAGAAATTAATACAGTTTCTGTTATTTCGAATTCTAAGAGATTTGGAGGAAAACTGGTAGATTCCAAAACTTCAGTCACAGTTTCTACAAAGGAATTTTCTAATAGTTGTACAGCGCTAATATTGATGGAAAGTATAAGGTGTGTATCATATTTTTGTAGTATTTCATTAAAGGAAATACATGCTTGCTCTAATACCCATCTTCCAATCGATAGAATTGTACCTGTTTCTTCTGCAATAGGGATAAAGACGGAAGGTGGAATTAAGCCAGTGGTAGGGTTGTTCCATCTAAGCAGAACCTCAAAGCCTCGAAGTTGTTTGTTGTTGCAACTATATTGAGGTTGGTAAACTAAGTAAAACTCGTTGTTATAGATAGCTTCTCGTAATGAATTTTCGATTTGAGTCTTTTGAACAAGTTTTTGATAGAGATTAATATTAAAGAAACAGATATGTTGATCTGAATCGGTTTTGGCGGAGAAACAGGCTGCGTCAGCGTATTGAATCAAGAGTTCTGTTTCGGTACCATGCTCTGGATATAAGCTGATACCATAATGATTATTTAGGTAAAAGGAATTTTGTGCACAAGTAATTTTATGACATAATTCCTTCTGTAAAAGACGAACGTATTCTTGAAGTTCGTCCTTGGTTAGGGGGCGTTGCACGAGAACAATGAATTCATCGCTATTCATACGACCGGGCATGTCCAGTGGATGAATCACAGATTTTAGACGATCGGCAAAAAACTTTAATTCTTCCTCTCCTTTTACATGACCTAGATAATCCCGAAGAACGCGATAATTATCTATATCAATACGGATTAAAGCAAAAGTGTCGGTGTCAGGATTTGAGGAACTAATCATCGTGTTAATTTCTGAAAGAATCCTGAGGCGATTTGGAAGATTCGTTAACGTATCATAATAGGCAATTTGATTTAATATGGATTTTTGTTGTTCTAGTAGGTGGGAATTTTTTTGTAAGTTTTTATGATTATAGTGAATGATAGCACAACTAATATACCCAATGGTAATCATTAGAAGACCTGTTAGAGGACTGTTGTCAGTGGTTTTACCATTTGATATGACTGTGTAGAGTATGTGAATTGCATACAAGATGGAAGAGGTATAGTAGCCTTTATAGGAGTAAAAAAAGGTCAGCATAACGATGATAGTAATGAGTACCGTTGTTAAGATACCACAAAATGCGATTAGTTGAAAATCCAAGAGTAATAATCGAATGGAATATAGTTGGTAGGCATTGACTACAGTAATCATAGCCATAATGAAGATAAAATTTATGACTAGAACAACAAATAACGTGTTTTTTAAGTAATTATTTAGTTTTAAGTCTTTTAATCTTTTTAGATCGTTCATCTTATCCCCCTAATTACTAAAATTATCCTTTATTTGTATTTATCGTCTAATACTTTCAAAAAATAAAGCAGTAGTTTATATAAAAACTACTGCCTAAATGAAACCATTATTTATTTTTCTCTGCTTCCGCCATCTTCATTGCACGAACCTTTAAACTTAAGCCAAATAGATTGATAAAGCCTTCAGCATCGTGATGGTCATACAAATCTCCAGTGGTAAAGCTTGCTAAGGATTCAGAATATAAGGAGTATGGAGAGTCGGTACCAGCCTTGATGATATTTCCTTTGTAAAGCTTAAATTTCACTTCACCGGTTACATATTTCTGAGTGGTTTCTATAAAAGCCTGAATAGCTTCGCGCTTAGGTGTGAACCATTTGCCTTCATATACTAAATCTGCAAACTTATTACCGAGTTCTTTCTTTAATGTGTAAGTATCACGATCTAAAATCAGTTCTTCTAACTGCTGGTGTGCTTCCATAAGAATGGTTCCACCAGGAGTCTCATAAACACCACGAGATTTCATGCCCACTACACGGTTCTCTACGATATCAATAATACCAATTCCGTGTTTTCCACCAAGTTCATTTAATTCCTTTATAATATCAGATACTTTCATGGATACTCCGTTTAGTGATTTTGGAACACCTTGCTCGAAAGTCATCGTCACATATTCTGGTTCAGTTGGTGCCTTTTCTGGTGTAGTACCTAATACTAAAAGATGGTCATAGTTTGGCTCATTTGCTGGATCTTCAAGCTCAAGGCCTTCGTGGCTAATGTGCCATAGATTACGATCACGGCTATAGCTGTTGTCAGTGGAGAAAGGAAGATTGATCCCATGTGCTTTACAGTATTCAATTTCTTCTTCACGAGAGTTCATACCCCAAGTATCTAATCTCCATGGAGCGATAATCTTTAAATCTGGAGCTAGGGCTTTGATTCCAAGTTCAAAACGAATCTGATCATTACCTTTACCAGTAGCGCCATGACATATTGCAGTAGCACCTTCTTTTCTTGCAATTTCAACAAGACGTTTCGCAATCACAGGTCTTGCCATGGAAGTGCCTAATAGATATTTATTTTCGTAGATGGCATTGGCTTGGACACAAGGAACAACGTATTCATCACAAAATTCATCTACTACATCTTCTATGTACAGTTTTGTTGCACCAGATAGTTTAGCTCTTTCTTCAAGCCCATCTAGCTCATTGCCTTGACCAACATCGATACAACAACAGATTACTTCATAATCATAATTTTCCTTTAGCCAAGGGATAATTGCAGTAGTATCAAGACCACCAGAGTAGGCTAAAATAACTTTTTCTTTCATAATAGAAAGCCTCCATTTCTTATTAAAATTGTAACAAACCCAAAGGGATTTGGTATGATTTTCATGATAATAATAAATATACAACATACAGAGTAATTATGCAAGACTTATTTTTAGATAAGACAAAAAAGAAAAAAATGATAATAGGTTTAAGTTTAAGTAGGAAAACCCTTGATTTTAAAGGGAATAATTTGATTTGTGCAATGCATTTATAAAAGAAGGAATTGAAAATGAAATCTTATTTAAAAATACAGTATTGCATAAAATACATCGCCGATGTATAATTATTTAATCTTAAACGTATTATATGAAAAAATATACATACAAAGTGATATATATTATCAAGGGAAGGGATGGTAGTTATGATAAAATGTGGGATTATTGGTTCCACAGGGTATGCTGGAGGAGAGTTAGTGAGACTTCTATTACAGCATAAGCAGGCAGAGGTTATATGGTATGGTTCCCATAGTTATATAGATCAGAAATATGCTTCTGTATTTGGGAATATGGTTAAACTTGTGGAGAATATCTGTCAGGATGATAACATGGAGGAGCTAGCAAAGCAGGTGGACGTGATTTTTACAGCAACCCCTCAAGGGTTATGTGCTTCCCTCATGAAAGAAGAAATCCTTTCTCAAACTAAGGTGATTGACCTTAGCGCGGACTTCCGTATCAAGGACGTAGCTATTTATGAAGAATGGTATGGCATTGTACATAAAAGTAAAGAATATATTAAAGAAGCAGTCTATGGTTTGTGTGAAATCAATCGAGAGGCTGTAAAGAATGCAAGATTAATTGCCAATCCAGGCTGTTACCCAACCTGTTCTTTTTTAAGTATTTATCCTGCGCTACAAGCAGGGTTACTAGAAGAAAGGTCCATTATCATTGATGCTAAGTCGGGTACTAGCGGGGCTGGAAGAGGAGCCAAGGTTAATAATCTCTTTTGTGAGGTTAATGAAAATATTAAAGCCTATGGAGTGGCCACCCATCGTCATATTCCAGAGATTGAGGAGCAGCTTAGCAACGTAGCAAAGCAATCTATTATAATTGATTTTGTTCCCCATTTAGTTCCGATGAATCGTGGAATACTAGTTACCGCTTATGGGAACTTAAAAAAGAAGGTATCCTATGAGGAAATGAAAGAGATTTATAATGACTGCTACAAGGATGAATATTTCGTACGTGTGTTAGAGAAAGATGTGCCACCAGAAACCAAATGGGTAGAAGGTAGTAATTTTGTAGATGTTAACTTTAAAATAGACGAGAGAACTAATCGTATCATTATGATGGGAGCCTTAGATAACGTGGTAAAGGGTGCTGCTGGTCAGGCGGTACAGAACATGAATATCATGTTTGGCCTCCCAGAAAATGAAGGTTTACAGATTGTTCCGATGTTTCCATAAAGGAGGAGTATTATGAAGATAGTAGATGGTGGAGTAACAGCTGTTCAGGGTTTTTTAGCTGCTAGCGTGGCAGCAGGAATTAAATATAAGGATAGAATGGATATGGCGTTAGTATATAGTAAGGTACCTGCTATCGTAGCCGGTGTTTTCACCACAAATGTGGTGAAAGCTGCTCCTGTAAAATGGGATATGGCCATTATAAAGGAATGTGAGACAGCACAGGCTATGGTATTTAACAGTGGGATTGCCAATGCTTGTACTGGTAAGGAAGGGGATACTGTCAATGAAGCTATGGCAAAGGCTGTAGCGGATGCTCTTAATCTTAAAGTGGAGGCTGTTTTGACAGCATCAACTGGTGTCATTGGTATGCCGATTCCAGTAGATAAAGCTACGACAGGTGGAAAGCTTTTGGTAGAAAATTTAACAGGAGACATAGAGGCTGGTCATAATGCTGCCAAAGCAATTATGACTACAGATACTATTCCAAAGGAAGTAGCTGTGGAGTTTACAGTATCAGGAAAAACAGTGCGCCTAGCTGGTATGAGTAAGGGTTCAGGTATGAT
This sequence comes from Bacillota bacterium, assembly GCA_023441145.1. Taxonomy (GTDB): domain Bacteria; phylum Bacillota; class Clostridia; order Lachnospirales; family Lachnospiraceae; genus KM106-2. The sequence continues at coordinate 2,844 of JAEZQN010000376.1, read as the reverse complement.
TCATCCGAATATGGCAACTATGCTTGCTGTTGTAACAACAGATGTGGCTATTACAAAGGAATTGTTACAAAAAGCATTAAGTGAAGATGTAAAAGATACCTTTAACATGATGAGCGTAGATCGTGATACCTCTACCAATGATACGCTTATTGTACTGGCAAATGGACTTGCAAATAATGCTGTAATTGATAGTGAAAATGAAGATTATCAGGCATTCTGTGAAGCCTTACATTTTGTAAATGAGACACTAGCGAAGCTGATTGCAGGAGATGGAGAAGGTGCCACTAAACTCTTTGAGGCAAAGGTTATTGGTGCAAAAACAAAAGATGAAGCAGCACTACTTAGTAAAGCGGTAATTACTTCTAACCTAGTAAAGGCTGCTATCTTTGGTAGAGATGCTAATTGGGGTCGTATTATTTGTGCCTTAGGATATGCAGGAGTAGAATTTGATCCTGAAAAGGTGGATTTGTACATAGAAAGTGAATCGGGCAAGCTTAAGCTTGTGGAGAATGGATTGACAGCAGACTTTAGTGAAGAGTTTGCCACAAAGATCCTTTCTGATAAGGAAGTGACAGCAATTTGTGATATGCATCAAGGAGAAGCAAGTGCTACTGCCTGGGGTTGCGATTTGACATACGATTATGTAAAGATTAATGGCGACTATAGAAGCTAGAGAGAAGAGGAAGAGAATGGATAGGATGGAAGAAAAAATGGATAGTTATATGGAGCAAATAACGATTAAAGCGAATACCTTAATTGAGGCTTTTCCCTACATCAGACATTATAATAACAAGAAGGTAGTAGTAAAATATGGTGGGAGTGCTATGTTAGATGAGGATCTACAAAGCAGTGTCATCAAAGATATTGCATTATTAAAACTCATTGGTATGAAACCGATTATCGTACATGGTGGAGGAAAAGACATTAGCAAATGGCTATCTAAGATTGGGAAAGAATCAAAGTTTGTGGAAGGTCTTAGAGTCACTGATGAGGAGACCATGGAAGTGGCAGAGATGGTACTTAACCGTGTTAATAAGCATCTGGTACAAATGGTAGAGCAGCTAGGGGTTAAGGCAGTTGGTATTAGTGGAAAAGATGGTACTACTCTAAAGGTAGATAAAAAGTTTGCCAATGGTCAGGATATTGGCTATGTAGGTAACATCAAAGAGGTAAACACCACTCTTATTGATTCTCTTATTGATAACGACTTTATTCCAATCATCGCCCCAATTGGTTTAGATGATGAGTACCAAACCTATAATATTAATGCAGATGATGCAGCCTGTGCAGTAGCAATGGCGATTGGTGCTGAAAAGCTAGCATTTCTAACAGATATTGATGGCGTATGCACAGATCCTCAGGATAAAAGTACATTAATCTCTGCATTAACGATAGATCATGCCCGCGAGCTAATTGATCAAGGATTTATCGGAGGCGGAATGTTACCAAAGTTAAATAACTGTATTGATGCCATAGAAAATGGAGTGAATCGAGTATATATTTTAAATGGAAAAAGAGATCACTGTCTTCTTCTAGAGTTCTTTACAATTAAAGGAATAGGAACCGCAATTATTAATAATGAAGGGTGGTTAGAAAATGAGTATAGTGATCGATAATGCCAAAGAAGTGTTTATCTCTGTCTATAATCGTTATCCTATTGTGATAGAAAGAGGAGAAGGGGTTTACCTATATGATGAGGATGGAAATAAATATTTAGACTTTGCAGCAGGTATTGCAGTATTTGCACTAGGTTATAGTAATGATATTTTTAAAAATACGGTGAAAGCACAGGTAGATACCTTAATACATACGTCCAATTTCTTTTATAATAAACCTTCCGTAGAAGCAGCTAAAAAATTAGTGAAGGCCTCTGGCATGGAGAAAGTATTTTTTACTAATTCTGGGACTGAAGCCATAGAAGGTGCAGTAAAGCTAGCAAGAAAATATTACTATAATAAGACTGGTCAGTCAGATGGAGAAATCATTGCCATGAATCATTCTTTTCATGGTAGAAGTATGGGAGCTCTTGCTGTAACTGGGCAACCAAAGTATCAGAAGGCATTTGGACCAATGCTAGCAAATATAAAGTTTGCAGATTTTAATGACTTAGATAGTGTAAAAGCCCAGATTACAGATAAGACTTGTTGTATTTTACTTGAAACGATTCAAGGAGAAGGGGGCTTCTATCCAGGTACGGATGAATTTATAAAGGGTGTCCGTGCATTATGTGATGAGCATGACCTTCTTATGATATGTGATGAGATACAATGTGGCATGGGACGTACAGGTGATATGTTTGCTTATCAAGGATATGATGTTTGTCCAGATGTAATGACTTCAGCCAAAGCCTTGGGTTGTGGAATTCCTGTAGGAGCCTTTGCAGCGAGAGGAAAGGCAGCCTTAGCTTTACAACCAGGAGATCATGGAACAACCTATGGCTTTAACCCACTGGCAACGGCAGCAGTGGATGTGGTATTTGATTTGTACGATAAACTTGGCATTACCACTCATGTAAAAGAGGTTGGTTCCTATTTAGAGGCTCAGTTAAATCAGTTAGTAGAGGAAAATGAGTGCATGGTAGAACGCCGTGGTAAAGGATTGATGCAAGGAGTGGAATTAAAGCAGCCAGTAGGCGACATTATAATAAACGCCCAGAAAAAGGGGTTGATTCTTGTTCCTGCAGGTGCTAACGTCCTTCGCTTTATTCCACCACTCATTATAGAAAAAGAGCATGTTGATGAAATGATTGCAATTCTTAAGGAGTGTTTGGCTTTAAGTTGACTGCATAGGTTCGTTAAAAAGGGTAACAATATACGAGCCTGTATACTGGTGAAAGACAGATAC
>JAEZQN010000373.1 GCA_023441145.1 Bacillota bacterium | reverse complement strand
TTGCTTTTTTTCTATATTTATAATATTATTATTTCGTATAAAAGTAGATGGAACAAATATAAAGGTTAGAACAGGTAGAGGTAAAAAGTATGAATTTGACTGCTCAGATATCAGCTTTGTAAACTGTTTTAAATCAACCAATGGTGACCACGGACCTCAGTACAATATCAAAATAATCACTAAATCAAACAAGTTAGAAATAAACCATGAAACCAAAGGCTTCGAACAAATGGCTGAGTATCTACTTGTCAAACATGAAAGTGGAGACATAAGAAGTATAGCTGTGTCAGAACGTTCTAAGGAATGGCTACATATGTATAAGAACCGTGATATTTACAATAGAAAGAAAATGAAAGAGTATTTGATGCGTAAAAAATCATCATAACTATCCCATCAAGCCTATTTAGACTATGTTTGATGATTAACCGTTCCCTACCGTGAAGCTTATGTTTGTGTTGATCTATATTTATCTCATAGTGTACATTTCTTTTCATGCAACTTAGGGTTTGTTAACAGGGACAAGAAATATATCTACTGTATAAAATGAGGGAGTGAACCTATCTGAATCTGCAAGATTCCTAAGGCATGGATCTAAAGTGAGCTTAAAAATAATACTGAAAGGTATTGGATCGAAGACTATAGATGACGTGTGAAGTTTTTGTCTTGAACCACTCAAAAACATAGCCGACAAAAAGGACAAATTATGGAATCTTATTACGGAATAAAAATGAAGGAGTTTTCAAATGACACAGAATCAATTTAAGGTTACTTTTTCAAAAGGGGAGTATGCGTATGTTTTTGTATGTATGTTTCTTATTGAGTCAGGATTAATAGCTATGGTTTTTCTAATGGATCATCCTCTTGTATATGCTGTTGCCGCTATTTGTTTTTTACCTCTATTCGTTTTTGTTGTAATTACAACAGTGTTATTTTATGTAAAGGTAGATGGAACAACGATAAAAGTTAGAACAAAGAGGGGTAAAAAATATGAATTTACCTGTGCAGATATCAACTTCGTAAATTGTTCTAAATCAGCTGGTGGTGATACGGGAACCAGGTTCTACATCAAAATAACAACAAAATCACATAAGTTGGAAATAGAAAACCCAATGAAAGGCTTCGAACAAATGGCTGAGTATCTACTTGCCAAACATGAAAGTGGAGACATAAGAAGTATAGCTGTGTCAGAACGTTCTAAGGAATGGCTACATATGTACAAGAACCGTGATATTTACAATAGAAAGAAAATGAAAGAGTATTTGATGCGTAAAAAATCATCATAACTATCCCATCAAGCCTATTTAGACTATGTTTAGGGATTAACTTTACCATACCGTGAAGTTTATGTTTGGGTTAATCTATATTTAGCTCATAGTGTACATTTCTTTTCATGCAACTTAGGGTTTGTTAAGAGGGACAAGAAATATATCTACTGTATAAAATGAGGGAGTGAACGTATGGCCACCATTGCACTATATGCAAATAAAGTGAATCAATTGCCAGATTTGATTAAGGATGTTAAGAAATCGGTAAGTAATTATAAAGAAGAATTGTCAAACGTGAAAAAAAAGACGCTGACAGTAAATAAAAATGTATGTGATTTGGAGGAGGTCGTTCGTTCCATCCAAAGCTCTACATTGACACAAGAAGATAAGATAGATGTCCTCGATAAATTTTATGAGGAAAGCGAACAATTTATCTCCAGTACGGTTAGTACGGATGGTGATGTAGCGGATGTAATAAATAAAGGAAAAGATGATTTTTATGAAAAGTATTACTACTTAAAACCAGAGTGTGAAAAGTCAATTTGGGAAAAATTTAGTGATGGCTGTAAAAAAGTTGGGGATTGGTGTAAAGAACACTGGAAACTAATTGTAACAGCCATAATAGTCATTGCAGCAGTCATATTGGTAGTATGCTTTCCAGCAGCGGCAACAATTCTTCTTCTTGCGGCCAAAGGTGCAATCGCAGGTGCAATTTCAGGAGGAATAATAGGTGGAGCGCTTAGTGCCCTCACGGGGGGATCCTTTTTAGAAGGATTTGAAAATGGTGCTTTTTCAGGAGCGATAAGTGGTGCTATCTTTGGTGGATTAGGCGGCGCTGGTAAGATGTTTGCTGGTTCCTGTAATATTGTAAATAAATTGGGGGGAATTAGTAAAGTAGCAAAGGCCATTACAACTACTTTTAAGGTATCTACAGGGATTACTGCTACTATGGGAGGATTCGATTTACTTTCTTTGGCTATCGGATACTTTGATCCTGACAATCCATTGGTTGTGCTAAATCAAAAGCTACATAAGAGTGCATTATATAATGGATTCCAATTTCTTGCTGAGGCTACGGCAGCATTTAGTGGGGGTGCATACCTAAGAATGAAACAGGGACCTCCAGCATGTTTTGTTGCAGGAACCACGATTTTAACTGCAATGGGATTGGTTACCATTGAGAACATCAAAGTAGGGGATACAGTAATCGCAACCAACCCAGAAACATTTACGACTGTGGAAAGAACGGTCGTTGAAACATACATACGTGAAGTACCACATCTAGTACATTTAACAATACATAAGGAAGAAATTATAACAACGATTGACCATCCATTTTATATTAAGGAACGAGGCTTTGTGAAAGCCAGTGAACTTCAGGTTGGCGATGAAGTTTTGAACGTAACTGGTGATAGTCATACAGTAGAGAGGGCTTTGTTAGAGGTTGTAGAAAAGCCAGAAACCGTGTATAATTTCCAAGTAGAAGAGTTTCATACGTATTATGTTGGGAATTGTAAAGTATTAGTACATAATGCGGAGTATCCGAGAGCTAGTGGTGTGACTAGAAATATTTTTATGGATGATTTAACAGAAGATTTGCTACAAACGAAACCTAAGAATTCCCCTAATCCTCAAAAATGGTTGGATAATAATGGGACAATTAGCGTTGATAAAGATGGAGTTTGGTCGTACACTAATAGTAAAGGACAAAGCGTAAAATATACGGATGGTTATCCAGACTTTAAAAATGCAGGTTTGGTAAAGCAAGAGGTTGATATTGGTGGATTTAAGGATTATACAACAGATTTTAAAAGGGCTGATTCTTTGGCACCAAACGGGCCAAGAGATGCAGTAAATAATACTTGGCATCATTCACAAGATAAATTCACCTTACAAGAAGTTGATAAGGTTGTACATAAAGAATTTACACATCGTGGAGGTATGTCTCTTAAAAAGACCAAATAAGAATAGGAGATCAACATGAAAATAGAAAAATTTAAAGGTTTAAATGATGAGCAGATTAATAATATAGAGAGCAAATTGAAAATTAATCTACCAGAAGACTATAAGAATTTTTTGAAACAAATTGGTGGTGGGATTGTTGAAAAAGATGAATCTAATAGAATTATAATAGATAGCATTGGTGAGAATATAGTTTTAGATGTTTTATATGGGGATGATGCAAATAATGAGAAAGGTAGTATAATGTTTTGGATGAAGCAATTTGAAGGAGAATTGCTAGCAGATGCTATTATTATAGGTGATGACCTATTACAGGGCTTTTTAGTTATGATTTGTGACGGTGAAGATAAAGGAGTATATTACTGGGATGATTCATATAATTTTGAATCATCAAACGATGAGAATAATATGTATTGGATTGCAGATTCATTTGATAATTTTTTAAAGGAAATAGTAGTATAAATAGAAGGTATGCTAAAAGGAATAATCAAATTTTGTAATTATATCTACTTCCTCGCAATGGCGCATAAGTAACACTGACAATACTTACAAGATTGAAAACAAGAAATACCTCAACCGTAGGATTCATAAAAGGTTCATAAGCAAGCGTAGTTTTAATATAATACAATTTATGCAACATATTGATTATCAAACAGCAAAAAGCAGACTTTTGATCAAGGACTTTAGCCACGTATTTGTTATGAAGCATCCTTAATCTGATGTCTGTTTTTATACTTTCTCACACGAAGAAAGGGAAAATAGTTTTGCATAGGTTGGCGATGAAGTTGTAAATGTAACTGGTGGAAGTTATTCGGTAGAGAAGATGAGTGTTGAAGTTGGAGAATACCCGTAAACCATGTATAATTTCCATGTAGAGGAGTTTCATACTTATTATGTTGGGGATAGTAGTGTACTGGTACATAATAAATGTGGAAGTGGTGGAGAGACTGTAGGAAGAATGGATTTGGCAGGTAAAAAACACCCTGTTTCTGTTGTAGAATTTGATTTGAATGGTTTTCCGATATTTGAGTCAAACTACACAATGCAAATTAATCCAGAATACTATTTGAAGTCTAGAGGTACACATTTTGACAGAGCAAGTAAAGCACTTTATTATGATATTATGAAAGGTAGTAAATTAAGAAGTCAATTTTCAGATACTGAAATCGTAATATTTAAAGAAGGAGGTGTGCCAAAGGCATACACGTGGCATTATCAGGATGCTGGAAAATGCAACTTGTTAACCGAAAGATACATAACAAACAGGTCATACAGGTGGATTTGGTATCTGGGGATCAGGAAATTAGAAAGGGGATTTGAGATGGAGTGGAATTATGATAATCATATAATAACAGATGAGATAGTAAAAAATGTGAAGGAGATTTTAAAAGTGGAATTTCCAGAAGATTTTTTAGCTATTATAAAAAAATATGATGGTGGTTATCCAAGTCCAAATAAAATTACTATTGATGAAAATATTGAAATTGTAAATAATTTGGTTAGTTTTTTGGAGGATGATGTAAGTTTTATAGTTGATATTTTTGAGGAAACGGAATATCTAAAAAATACAAATTTAATACCAATAGCCGAAGATCCATTTGGTAATTTGTTTTGTTATGATTTTAATGATGGAAGAAGTGAAATTGTATTCTGGAATCATGAGAAGTATAACGATAAAAAGATTATATGTAATAATTTCACAGAATTTATACATAAGCTACATAATTAGTTAATCAACCAGTAGACATAAGAATATATTAAGGGTAGAAAATTATTGAATATGGTTTTAGCTAATTCAGGACTAGGTAAAAGTGAAATAGATGGACAAATACCTTTTTTTGTAAGATGGTTTAATGTAAAATACGCTGTCATTCTTACATAAATTCGCTTGATTATCAAAAATGCCATGGTACAATGGCACTCACTAGAGGGTATAAGAGGGAGAAGAATCTTTAAAAACCTAAATGAAAACACAGTATCAGCGGTATTTCTATGACCTAAAAAGTCATGAAATACCGCTGATTTTTACTCGGCATTATAAGTTAGCTAGTTGCATCGGTAAGGAAAAATTACATTACATACCTATCTGAAAACAACAGTTGTGTAAGAAGTTAGTACATCTCACAATTCATAAGGAAGTAATAACAACAACATTAACCCATCCATTTTATGTGAAGGAACGAGGCTTTGTGAAGGCCAGTGAGCTTCAGGTTGGCGATGAGGTTCTAAATGTAACTGGTGGAAGTTATCCGGTAGAGAAGATGAGTGTTGAAGTTGTAGAAAAGCCGGAAACAGTGTATAATTTCCATGTAGAGGAGTTTCATACTTATTATGTTGGGGATAGTAGTGTACTGGTACATAATAGATGTGGAGGAGATAGTAAAGCTGATGTATTAGCTGAAAATAGGGCAAAAGGACGGGCATTTGAAGAGCAAGAATTTGCGAAAATAAGCTCACAAAATAAAAATGCTGTAGAGCAGATTACTGTTAAAACATCTTCTGGTGTTAAAACGAGAGTTGACCCAATTGGTTTAGATTCGAAAGGAAATGTTATAATAAACGAGTTCAAGTCATCGTCGACAGCACCATTAACTAATAATCAAAAAACTGCATTTCCAGAGATAGCAGGAAGTGGTGTAACTGTT
>JAEZQN010000408.1 GCA_023441145.1 Bacillota bacterium | reverse complement strand
GAAACATATTGCATTAATTGCCCATGACAGTAAGAAAAAAGAGTTATGTGAGTGGGCAGAAGCCAATGTGGATGTATTAAAAAACCATTTTCTTTGTGGGACTGGGACAACGGCTAAATTAATCACTGAAACAACAGGATTACCAGTAAAAGGATACAATAGTGGGCCTCTAGGTGGAGACCAACAAATTGGTAGCAGAATAGTAGAGGGGAATGTTGATTTTGTCGTATTCCTATGGGATCCATTAGCAGCACAACCTCATGATCCAGACGTGAAAGCTTTACTTCGTATCGCAGTGGTATATGATATCCCAATTGCAAATAATCTGGCCACAGCAGATTTCCTTCTTGCTTCTAAGTATATGGACCAAGAGTATGAGCGTAAGGTTGAAAATTATAATAAAACCATTAAGAATCGAATAGAAGAGTTTACAAAAGAATAGATATGTAAAAGGTTGCATGGCAAGATGCCATACAACCTTTTTTGTTACATACGAGGAAATTGCTTCGCAATATCCTATAGCGAAACTCTTTGATCTATTGCTATAACAACCATCTAACGAAATCTACACCTCTGTTAAAAATAAACAGAATGGATAGCCCCATAACCACAGGTAGAGCCATGCTTATCAACATCCACTTGATGCTTCCTGTCTCTTTTTTTATGGTAATGCAGGTGGTAGAACAAGGCCAATGCATAAGAGAAAAGATCATGACATTGACAGCGGTAATCCAAGTCCATCCGTTTTCCACCAGGATTAATTTTAGCTTGGTAAGATCACTAATATCGGTTAGGGTGCCGGTAGCCATATAGGCCATAAGAATAATTGGAATGACAATCTCATTGGCTGGAAATCCAAGAATAAAAGCCATTAAAATGATACCATCCAGTCCGAATACTTTAGCAAATGGGTCTAAAAAATCACTGCAATTATAGAGTAGGGAATGACCTCCTATAGTTGTATTGGCTAGTATCCAGATTATTGCTCCAGCAGGGGCAGCTACTATAACTGCTCGCCCTAAGACAAAGAGAGTTCGGTCTAAAACAGAGCGTACAATTACCTTTCCGATTTGTGGACGACGATAAGGAGGTAACTCTAGAGCAAAGGAGGATGGAACCCCCTTAAGCAGGGTGGCGGAAAGTACTTTTGAGGCCAGTAGGGTAGTAAAGATACCAAGTAATATGATAAGGGCAAGAATACCAGCGGAGATAAATGTACCTTGAATTCCTGAGGTCGCTCCTACAAAAAACAAGGTGGCGAGTACAATAAGGGTTGGAAAGCGTCCGTTACAAGGGATAAGGCTATTGGTAAGAATAGCAATGAGTCTCTCTCTTGGGGAATCTATAATTCTACAGCCAATAACTCCAACAGAGTTGCAGCCAAGTCCCATGGCCATGGTCAAGGCTTGTTTGCCACAGGCTTTACATTTTTGAAAGCTATGATCTAAATTGTAGGCAACTCTCGGAAGGTAACCAAAATCCTCTAAGATTGTAAACAAAGGGAAGAAAATAGCCATAGGAGGTAACATTACACTAATTACCCATGCCATAACCCGGTAAAGACCTAATACCAAAACACCATGAAGCCATTCTGGTGCATTGAAACTATGAAATAGTAAGGTCAATTTATCCTGTATTGAAAATAAAACCTTGGAGAGTAGCTCAGAGGGATAATTGGCGCCAGCCATAGTAATCCAGAGAATCCCAATCAGTAGGAGGAACATAATTGGAAAACCTGTGACTTTACTGGTTAATATACGGTCAAGCTTACGATCAAGGACTTCTTTTCTAGATTCCTCTGTAATTGTAACCATGTTATAAATTCTTTCAGCCTCGTGAACAAGGGCAGATACAATATGATCCTTATATCTTTCATTATCAATCCCGGCTTCTTTTAAGGTCTCCTTAAGGCTTGTTAGTTCATTATGTAAACGATGATTGCTAACAATATCTACGTTGAATCTAGATTCTATGTTTTGCATGAGAGAGCAATCCTCTTCTAATAATTTAGTAGCAAACCACCTTAAGGGGATTTTGATTTCTGTTTCTTCACTTAGTTGAAGGGCACATAACATAGCTTCTGGTTTATGCGAGAATTGCTTATAGACAAGGGTCTCGTTGTCACGATAAGTATTTCTTAAAAAGTCTTCTAGTTTTGCTATGGCATGTTCTATTTCATCGGGATAAGTGATTGTTTTAAGAAAGTTTTTAGGGTGCTCCATTAAATGGTCTAGCGTATCCACCAGGTTTAAAAGACCTGTTTTGGACCTAGCAGTGGTGGGAATAACAGGCACATTAAGAATTTCTTCTAATCTTTTTACATTGATATGTATCTTTTTTTTCTTTGCTTCGTCCATAAGGTTTAAGCATACTATAACATTTGGTGATATTTCCAGTGTTTGAAGCACTAAGTTTAGATTACGCTCTAAACAAGTAGCGTCACAAACAACAATAGTAGCATCTGATTGACCAAAACATATAAAATCTCTTGCCACCTCTTCTTCTTGTGAATGGGCCATGAGAGAATAGGTCCCGGGTAGGTCGGTTATATTGTATATGATTTCTCCATGAAGGAACTTTCCCTCCGCTTTTGATACGGTTTTACCTGGCCAGTTGCCAGTGTGCTGATTGAGACCAGTCAGGGCATTAAATATTGTGCTTTTTCCCACATTAGGGTTGCCTGCAAGGGCAATAGAGTATTCCTTCATAACAACCTCCTTAACTAACATTCGATTATTAAAGTTATATAAGACGGCTATTTATCAGAAATCAAAGAAGATTTTTATTTCTGAAAATAGCCGTTTTATTTCCTTTTTATATAGTATGAAATAGAGCTAGACTTCATTCTGTTCTAATTCTCTATATTTATTAATTGAATCATTTTTGAATCATCAGTTCGTAAGGCTATGACAGCACCACGGATAGTATAGGCTACTGGATTTCCTGAGGGACTTTTGTGAATGCATTTAATTCTCGTACCTTCAATAACACCTAAATCAAGTAATCGTCTTCTCATGGGTCCTGTTGTGGCTATATGATGAACGGTGCCCGACTGGCCTACCTTGAGATCCGATAAGCTTAAGGACATGAATACCTCCGTTTTTCGCTTTGGCAATTGCACTCTCATATTTATTTTATTCAAGCTCTATTTAATGGTTACATAGGAGGACTATTTTGGACCATTGTAGAAAAAATGATTCAGTAGTTCCATAGGATTATTTCTCTTGTTTTCCACTATCATTTGGTTAATCTGATTTAACTGTGAGAGCATATTCTGAAAATTTTGGGCTCTCATGTCTGTGGATGTATTTCTTCTAGAAGATTTACCATAAGAAGTATTGGATTGCCTCTGATAATTTCTATTATTCGGTTTGGAATACATATGATTTCCTTCCTTACATACAATCTCGTTACTATAACATATGATAATTAACCGTATATTGTGTGTTGAATTAATAAGAATGCTGTTCTCATTTGGCAAGTAAAATAGAATGCAAGGTATTCATTATGATTAAGCTAAAAAGCATTACGATTATGTCTACTATGGTAGATTTGAGTAGTAAAGATTTCATAGATATGAAAATTTACCTATGCTATAATATTTCTAATATATGGTTTTAACCAATAGGAGGAGAACATGTGATTGAAGCAACAAAATACATTGGATGTCTTTTGGGTGGTGCGGTTGGTGATGCCTTAGGGTATCCAGTCGAGTTTATGACATATCAAGAGATAATACATACCTATGGACATAGGGGAATCATTGAGTTGACTGTTGATAAGTCTGGTAAAGCATTGATTTCAGATGATACTCAGATGACGTTATTCACTGCAGAGGCTCTTATATGGGCTAATAGAGTGGAGAAGAAGCATGGGTATTGTAATATTGCAGCTAGGTGCTTTTATTCTTACCAACGATGGCTGTTCACACAGGATTATCCCCTGGCAGATGAAACATACCAATGGATTTTGGATGATAATAGATTGGACATGCATTCACCTCTTTTAAAAACAAAGGAACTTTATGCAAGGAGAGCACCAGGGGAGACTTGTTTACAAGCTCTTCTGAATGCAAAGGACCAGAATTATGGCACCATAGAAGAACCTATTAACGATTCCAAGGGTTGTGGTGGTATTATGAGAGTAGCACCAATTGGTCTTAGTTTTTATGATAATCCCAAGAAGGCGTATGAAGTTGGCTGTAAGGTGGCGGCGCTTACACATTCTCATCCAACAGGTTTTATCAGTGCAGGTGCCTTTGCTGCTTTAATTGCTTATATAATAAAAGGGCTTTCTATTGAGGATGCAGTTATGGCTGTGATTAACCAGATTGCAAAAGTGTCTGGTGGACAAGAGACCTTATTCTTATTGAACAAAGCATTAGAATTATATCGCAGGGGTGAACCTTCTGTGGAAAGGTTATCCCTTTTAGGACAAGGCTTTCTAGCGAATGAGGCTTTGGCAATTGCTGTATATGCTGCACTTTGCCATAGTGAGAATTTGAAGAAGGCAGTGATTTGTGCAGTCAATCATGACGGTGATAGTGATAGTACTGGGTCCATTTGTGGTAACATAGTTGGAGCTTATTTAGGTAAATCAGCAGTGCCTATAGACTGGCTTAGTAATTTAGAATGTGAAGATATTATTGAAGAAATGGGGCTTAAGCTTTATGAGGTATATAGCTTAGGAAAAAATAGAGATTAATATAGTGACAGGAGCAAGGATAAGCTTTGCTCCTGTCATATTTTTGTGATGGCATAAAAATAAACCACCTGCTATGCAGGTGGTCCCCAGTTAGCTTTAGCTTCAAGTACAAAACCTCCTATGATATAATATTTTAGGTTCGCCAACCACAAATATTACATAGGAGG